>NZ_JBFUMH010000013.1:0-65163 GCF_054049475.1 Microvirga sp. P5_D2
ACCATCCTTTCTTCGGCATGAAGTACGAAGGCAGGACCTACGATACGGGCTCGAAGATCGGCTTCCTCATGGCGAATGTCGCCTATGCGCTGGAGCGCGAGGAGCTCTCGGCCGACTTCCGCAAGGAACTCGAGGCGCTGCTGCGCCAGAAGTAACCGGGTTTCAGGGTTACTCATGGCCGCTCCGATATGCTAAAGGGGCGGCCATGGCACTCGTAAAACCGATCTCCGAACAGTCCGATCCCGCCGTCGCCTCGGCTCTCCGCACCCTTGCGACGGAGCGGGAGGGCTTGTCCATCCTGATGGATTCCATCGGCAACGGGCTCGGCGGGCCGTTCACCGCCGCGGTTGAGAAGATCGCCGCCGCCAAGGGCCGCGTCATCGTGACCGGCATGGGCAAGTCCGGCCATGTGAGCCGCAAGATCGTCGCAACACTCGCCTCCACTGGCACGCCCGCCCATTACGTCCACCCTGCCGAGGCCAGCCATGGCGATCTCGGCATGGTGCAGGCCGAGGACGTGATCCTCGCCCTGTCTTGGTCGGGCGAGACGACGGAGCTTGCGGACATCATCGGCTATGCCAAGCGCTTCCGGGTGCCCCTGATCGCCTTGACCTCGAATGCGGATTCGACCCTGGGCCAGGCCGCCGATATCTGCCTGGCATTGCCCAAGGTAAAAGAGGCCTGCCCCAACGGGCTGGCGCCGACCACCTCTACCACGATCCAGCTCGCTCTGGGCGATGCCCTGGCGGTGGCGCTTCTGGAAAAGCGCGGCTTCACGGCGGAGCATTTCCGCGTGTTCCATCCCGGCGGCAAGCTCGGCGCGCGGCTCAAGCTGGTGCGCGACATCATGCACAAGAACGAGCGTCTGCCGATCGTCGGCATCGACGCCCGCATGGATGAGGCCATCGAGGAGATCGGCCGCAAGGGCTTCGGATCGGTGATCGTGGTCAATCCCGACGGCACGCTCGCCGGCATCGTCACCGATGGCGATCTGCGCCGTAACCTGCGCCCCGATCTCGGCACCCTCCCCGTCACCGCGATCATGACCCGCACCCCGCGCACCATCGCGCCGGATGCTCTCGTGGCCACCGCCCTGGAGATCGAGGAAACAGCGCGGATTACCGCGCTGATCGTGGTCGATCACGGCAAGCCGGTGGGACTGGTCCACTACCTCGACCTGCTGCGAGCCGGAGCGGCTTAAAAAGCCTCAGACGATCAGGAAATCGCTGAGCACCAGAGCGGCCTTGTTGGACAAGGTCGCGATGTGAACCTGCGCCTCGGGTCCGGTGCCGTCCGGATCATAATAAAGGTTGCCTTTGGCCTTGTGATAGATGATCCGGTCCTCGGCATCCGCCGCGCTGGCGCCAAGCCGGAAGGCATCCGCCTTCAACTTTCCCTTCGGGCCGATGGCGGTAAAGACCGACTGACGAAACTGGAACGTGTCGTCTTTCGAGGAGAAGTCCTTGATGATGTCGAGATCGGCAGCGGTCGACATGAATGTGAAGATGAAGGTGTCTTTGCCGACGCCGCCGGTCAGCGTGTTGCGGCCAGCACCGCCGGCCAGCTTGTCGTTGCCTTCTCCGCCATTGAGCTTGTCATTGCCGTCGCCGCCATTGACGTTCTCCGAGACCTTGCCGCCCAGATAGGTATCGTTGCCGCCGAGAAGATCGACCTTGCCATAGATGAAGCCCTTGCGGGTATCGAGATAGTTGTTGCCCTCGCCCATGATGACGCCACCGCGAATGGTGCCGCCATTGGTGAAGCGAGAAGTATCGAGATAGAGAGCCATGTCACATTCCTTGGTCTGAAGTATCCGAACCTCTTGGCCCCATATGGCAGGGGCCGCGCTGCGACATGTTACTATGTTATATATTCCTGATTTTCTACGAGAAATTGTCCGCCTGCACGGATAAAGTGACGCGCCCTTACGGATCGTCCACCACGAGTGTCGTACCATCGACCCGCACGACGCGGACCTTGGCGCCCGCGAACCTGTCTGCGCCGGTGACGCGCCAGGAGCTGTCATCTACCCGGACCCGTCCCTCCCCATCCTTGATCGGTGTCTCCAGCGTGAAGACGCGCCCGACGAGGGCTTGGCCGCGCTGATTGAGCGGCGACGATTGCGCCTCCGACTGCGCGCCTGAGCGCGTGATCCAGCGCCCCAGAATCACAGCCGCCACCGCGAGCAGGGCGAAGACGAGGGATGCCGCCTGCCAGGAAAGCCCAAGCAGCGCATCGAACAATCCGGTCGCAAGAGCCGCGAGGCCGAGCCACAGGAAGAAGATGCCCGGCGCCAGAAGTTCGACGCCGATCAGCAGAAGGCCGAGGATGATCCAGGCCCAGGCTCCGAGGCTCGTAAACGCATCGGCGATCATGGGCGCTCCGTTCCGCCCGTGACGGCGGGAACCGTCCGCGAAGGACGGGCCGCCGAGCCGCTTTCCCCGCCGAACACGGATTTCGTCAGTTCCGCGATGCCGCCAAGCGTGCCGGCAAGGCCCGCGGCCTCGATGGGCACGATCACCACCTTCTGGTTCGGCGCGGTGGCGATGCTGCGGAGGGCATCGATGTATTTTTCCGCCACGATGAAGTTGGCGGCTGCAAGGTCGCCGCGCGTAATCGCATCGCTGACCATGGAGGTGGCCTTGGCCTCGGCTTCCGCGAGACGCTCGCGCGCCTCCGCATCGCGGAACGCTGCTTCCTTGCGGCCTTCCGCCGAGAGGATCTGCGATTGCTTCTCGCCTTCCGCGCGCAGGATCTCAGCCTGCCGCAATCCTTCCGCCTCCAGCACGGCGGCGCGCTTCTCGCGTTCGGCCTTCATCTGGCGCGCCATGGCGCCGGCCAGATCCTGCGGCGGGAGAATGTCCTTGATCTCGACGCGCGTGACCTTCGCGCCCCAGGGCGAAGCGGCCGCATCCATGACACGCAGCAGGCGCTCGTTGATCTCGTCGCGATGGGACAGAAGCTGGTCGAGATCCATGGAGCCGACCACCGTGCGGATGTTGGTCATGGTCAGAACCAGAAGCGCCTGGCTCAAATCCGATACCTCATAAGACGCGCGAGCCGCATCGAGCACCTGATAGAACGCGGCGGCATCGATGGTGACGCCAGCATTGTCACGCGTGAACGCTTCCTGGCTCGGAATGTCGAGCACCTGCTCCATGACATTCACGCGCTTCCCGATCTGGTCGATATACGGCACGATGAGACCAAGGCCCGGCGTGAGCGTGCGTGAATAACGCCCGAAGCGCTCCACCGTGTAGGCATAGCCCTGCGGCACGGTCCTCACGCCCATGGCGATCGTCACCACGACGACGAGCACGAGAACGATTACGAAGATATCAAAGCCAGTAAACAGCATTCACTTCCCCAGGCAACGAACAAGCAACGGAGTTGCAAGGGGCTCAAGCTAGCTGAAAGTGTAGAGGCCGCCTAGGTCGTCCGCCAGCATTTAAACGATGGGTAGCTGCTTCCTCACTCTGCACGTCATCACCGGCCTTGTGCCGGTGATCCCGATGGCTTGAAGCGCGGCGCTTTTCGCATCGGGATGGCCGGGACAAGCCCGGCCATGACGAAGAGCGAAAATTGGACGCGGGAATTCAAGTCGCTTCAAATCCACCCCTGAAGTTCGCGCTCGACGATGTGGTTGATCACGCGCATGCCGTCATCGCTGTCGTTGAGGCACGGGAGATAGGCAAATTCCTCGCCGCCGTTGTGCATAAAGATTTCGCGGTTCTCGCCGTCGAGTTCTTCGAGCGTTTCGAGGCAATCGGCGGAAAAGCCGGGAGCTACGATGGCCATGCGTTTCACGCCGCTTTTCGCCAGCGCCTCCACGGTCTTGTCCGTGTAGGGCTGGAGCCACTCGTCCGGGCCGAAGCGAGATTGGAAGGTCAGGCGGAACTTGTCGGCCGGCCAGCCGAAGGCCTCGCGCATGAGGCGCCATGTCTTCACGCATTGGCAGTGATAGGGATCGCCTTTCAGCAGATATTCCTTCGGCACGCCGTGGAAGGAAACGAGGATCACTTCCGGCTCGAAGGTGAGCTTGGCGAGGTTCCTCTTCATCGAGGCTATGACGGAATCGATATAGACCGGGTCGTCGTGATAAGGCGGCGAGACGCGCACGCTCGGCTGCCAGCGCATGTCCATGAGCGCGCGGAAGGCCTGATCGCAGGCGGTGGCGGAGGTCGCCGCCGCGTATTGCGGATAAAGCGGCACGAGGAGAATGCGGTCGCAGCCCTGGTCGAGCAGCGCCTGGATGCGTTCGCGCACCTCCGGCTTGCCGTAGCGCATCGCCCAATCGACGGTGACCTTGTCGCCCGCGATGTTCTTGATATGCGCGGCGACCTTCTCAGCCTGATTGCGGGTGATGGTTTTCAACGGACCCTCGTCGCGCTCGTTGTTCCAGATCGAGGCGTAGTCGCGCCCCTTCGGCCCGGGGCGCTTGGTGAGGATGATCAGGTTGAGAATCGGCCACCACAGGAGACGCGGGGTCTCGATCACGCGGCGGTCGGAGAGGAACTCCTTGAGGTAGCGACGCATCGGCCAGTAGCTCGTGCCCTCGGGCGTGCCCAGATTGAGGAGCAGTACGCCTATCCGGCCCGACCGGGCAGCCGGATGGTCCACCGGGCGCACGATCTCGCTCCATTCCGCTACGCTCACTCGCTCATTCATCGAAAAGACCCTTGGAAAAGCCCTTTGGCCGCGAAGCCCGGCTCGGGCTCCGCTCATTGGATTTGGTCTAGATAGTGGCTTTTGCACCGTGACGCCAACGGGACAAAGCATCACCTCCGTATTTTACCGGAGAGGCTTCTACACCGGCGGGCTCAGGCTCGCAGTCGCCTTGATGGGCGCGTCGATGGAAACGCGCAGGCCCGTCGGGTCGTAATCGACCTTGACCTCGGCATTGAGCTGGGTCGTGAGAACCCGATGCAGGAGGCGGGAGCCGAAGCCCTGCCGGCCCGGCTGCGCGACGCGCGGCCCGCCACGCTCCACCCAGGACAGCGACAGCCGCCGGTCATCGCCCTCCCCGTGCTCGGTCCACATGACCGAGACCCGCCCGGTGCGGATGGAGAGCGCGCCGTATTTCGCGGCGTTCGTCGTGAGCTCATGGACGGCCATGCCGATGGGAACGGCGATCTCCGAAGGAAGCTTCACATCGGGTCCCTCCAGCTCGATCCGCTCGCCCTTCGCATCGTTGTAGGGGATGAGTTCCTTCTCCAGGATCTCGCGTAAGGAAGCGGTCTGCCACAGGGCTTCGGTGAGCAGGGAATGGGTATTCGCGAGCGAGATGATGCGCCCGACGAAGGCCTTGTAGAATTCCTCGATGCTCGATGTGGAGCGCGCCGTCGCGCCCACCACCGCCTGCACCGTCGCGAGCGTGTTCTTGACCCGGTGATGCAGCTCGCGGATCAGGAAGGATTGCTGGTTCTGCGCCTGCCGGCGCTCCTCAATCTCATGCTGCGCCTCCTGATAGAGGCGGCCGTTCTCAAGCGCGATAGCCGCCTGCGCGGCAAGGCCCGTCACGAGGCGCTCGGCGCGCTCGGTGAAGGCTGCCGCCTTCTCATGGGCGAAGAGAAGAACGCCGTAGATCTTCCCCGTCCGCGACGAGACGGGAACCGCGAGCATGCTGCGGATTCGCGGACGTCCCTCGGACGAGCTTTCCTGGGTCAGATATTGCCCGTGGTCTGGGTCCACGGAGATGTCGTCGATCCGGATTGTGCGGCCATGCCCAAACACCGCCTCGCAGATCTTCTCCACGGCAAGGTCGGAGAAAGCGGCCCGCGCCCCGCCCGGCGCATAATGGCCGTAATGCACACCCGGTCTACCATCCTCGTTGGGGGAAACGGAATCCGCGCCCGAGAAGAAGACGCCGGTCTGCGCGCCGGTCAGCAGCACGGCGGCCTCGACCACGTTCTCGACGATGCGTTCGATATCGAGCTCGGCGGCCAGCGCCCGACCGGTGCGATTGAGAACTTCGAGCGCCGCCGTCTCCGCCTTCAGCTCCCCGGTGCGCAAAGATACCTCGCGCTGGAGCAGGGCCTCGGTGGCGGCCTGCTCATAGAATTGCTGATAGGCCAGGGATGTCAGCGCCAGCAGCGCGACGAGGGCGATGAGCGCGAAGGCGCCATAGAGCCGCATCTGAATGGTCCAGGGACCCCAATAGGCATCCTCGGGCATGCTCACATTAATGTAGAGCGGCATCGCGTCGACGCGGTGAAAAGCGCCCATCCGCTCCTCGCCCCGGCTCAGGAAGGCATAGGAACCGGACAAGGCGTTTCTCGCCACTGCCTGATCGAAGGCCGCCTTGTCGATGGGAAAGAATGTCAGCCCGTCCTGCGGCGCGGGATATTGCGCGATCACCCGCGCGTCCGAGCCCCTGAGAAGCGTGATCCGCGTGCCTTTCGGCATGCGCAGCTTGCCCCAGTACTCGTTGAAATAGGACTGCGCCACCGTCACGGAGGCGATGCCCTCGAAGCTGTTGTTCGGCCCCTCGATCCGGCGCGTAACCAGAAAGCTCGGTTCCTTCGTGATCATCCCGACCATCGGCTCGCCGATGACGAGACCCTGATTTGAGCGGGCCTGGATGGCGAATGCATCGCGTCCGGCCACGCTGGCATTCGGCGCGGGGAACACGAGGGATGTCAGGCGCAGCTTGCCGGTCGCATCGTTGAGCCAGACATTGTTGACGTAAGGCAGAGCATCCTTCACGGAGCGCAATTGCTGCCAGAGCGCCTCCGAGGCCTGAACCTCATCCCAGCTCGTGCCCGCGACGAGGCCGATGGTCTGCTTGAGGGTGAGGTCCGTCACCTCCAGGAGGCGCGCCGTATGATCCGCCAGGAAATAGGCGTTGCCTGCGATATCTTCCTGGTTGCGCTCGATGAGGCGGTTGCGCTGCTCCCAGGCGATATAACCGAAGGTGAGGAGAATGAACGCTACGCCGAACAGCCCCATGACCAGCGTCATGCGCCCGCGCGACAGAGAGCGGCGGCGCTTTCGGGTCAGGGTCGTCGGTTCTAATCGGGTCGGGGCCTGCAATGACACTTCGCTTCAATGCCGGGTTTTGGCCGGGATTCGGTCTGAGCGGCCAACATGGCACAGGCTCGACGATTGATGGAGGGGAAAATTACCCTCAAAAAGAAGGACGCCGAGACCCGGGTGAGCCTCGGCGTCCATTTTCATCGCGAATCAGCGAAGGACGACGCGGCCTTCGACCTTCGGGGAGACCTTGCCGGCTTTAGTGATGTACTCGATCACCTGGCTCGCCATAAGCTGGCTGGCCGAGACATCGATAAGGGACTTGCCCTCCGTCAGGGCGCGGTAGCCGTCGCCGCCGCGGGCCATGAAGTCGTTGGTGGCGAGCTTGTAAGTCTTGATCGGATCGAGCGGCTCGCCGTTGATCTTGACCGACTTCACGCGGTTGCCCACAGGCTCCTTCACATCGACCTCGGCCACGATGCCGGAGACCTGCGGGAAGCGTCCGCCGAGCTCACGCACCTGGCTGACGCCATTCTCGAGAGCCGCCTTGATGTGCTCGCCCTTGATCTCCAGCAGAACGGTGGTGTTTCCGAAGGGCATTTCCGCCAGGATGTTGCGGCGGGTCAGCTTCTGGCCGGCCTCGTACTGCTTGTCGGCGCGCAGGCCGCCGCCATTGGTGATGGCCACATCGGCACCGACAGCGGCCTTGAGGGCATCGGCCACGAGGTTGCCCATGGCGGCCTCGCCTCCACGCACCGTGGCGCGGCGGCTGTCGAGCGGGGTCTCGGTGAGGCCGATCTCCACATCGAGCTCCTTGGACAGCTTGTCCTCATAGCCCTTCACGACGCTCTCGATCTCCGGATCGGGCTTCACATTCGTGGTATCCACGATGCGGAAGTTCGGGGTCCAGGTGACCGTAGTCTTGCCGTCCTTCGTCGCCTTCGTCACGGCAAGCTCGGTGACCGTGACGTAGTTGGCCTGGGATTCGGATTCGGTGAGCGTGACCTTGCCGTCGTAGAAGGCGAGCAGGTGCTCGTCATGACCGCCGATGATCACGTCGACCCCTGCCGAGCGGGCGATGATCATGTCCACTTCGAGCGGGGTATGGGCGATGGCGACCACGATGTCGGCGCCGTTGCCGCGCAGTTCCTTTGCCTTCGAGCGCGCCGTATCGATAGTGGAGGAGAACTTGATGGTGCCGGGGCTCGACGCGATCGGCGTATCCTCGGTGGTCAGGCCGAAGAAGCCGATCTTGATGCCCTGGACCTCGATGACCTTGTCGGCCTTGGTGTTGGCCGGCAGGCCGTTGCCGTCGACGATGTTGGTGGCGAGCACGTCGAACTTGGCCTCGGCCATGCGCGCGCGGAAGGCTGCGTCGCCGAGATCGAATTCATGATTGCCCGGGGCCATCGCATCGACGCCCATGCGGTTCAGGATGTCGATGACATGCGCGCCCTTGTCGAAGCCCGACATCAGCGAGGGAGAGAGGGTGTCGCCCGCATGGATGAAGAAGGCATTGCCCTTCGCCTTCTCTTCCTTGACCACCGTCGCCAGCTTGGCAAAGCCGCCACGGCCCTTCTCGGGGCTCATGCGGTCGATGTCATTGGTTTGGACGAAGCGGATGGTCACCGCTTCCTGAGCCAGGGCCGTGCCGGACAGAAGCACGGACATTCCAAGAAGACCGGCGCGGAGCGCAGCGGAGGGTCGGCATTTAAGCATCGTCAGAGGTCCTTGATCGCGAGCGGGCTCACATTAGCCATACAGAGCCTAGACCGGCAACGTGTCACAAAGGCAACAATCTGTCGATGTTCCCACAGCCCAGCTCGGCTGGCACAGAATGATGCCTTTTTCGGCGGCTGCGACTAGAAGGGAGGGCGACACTTTCGATGCCCGCGTATCTGACCCAAAGGCACCTCTCTCCATGACCGGCCCCATCACGAAAGCCCTGGCGGATTTCCGCAAAGAGAAGCATGCCGCCGGTTGGACCAAGCTCCCCTTCTTCCGGGACGGCAGCGCGGAGGCCGTTGCCGCGAAGGTGGACGCGATGATCGCCTCGGGCGGCGAGGTTCTGCCGCCGCCGGATGCGGTGTTCACCAGCATGCGCCTCACGCCCCTCGACAAGGTCAAGGTGGTGGTGCTGGGGCAGGACCCCTATCCGACGCCGGGCGATTCCCACGGGCTGGCCTTCTCCTATCGCGGCGCAAGGCGGCTTCCCGCATCGCTGCGCACGATCCTTGCCGAGATGGCGGAGGATCTGGGCCATCCCATGCCGAAATCCGGCGACCTGTCGAAATGGGCGAAGCAGGGCGTTCTCCTCATCAACACCGCGCTCACCGTGGAGGCGGGCAAGTCCGGCGCCCATATGAAATTCGGCTGGTCGAGCCTGGTGGATCAGGTCCTCAGTGCGATCTCTGCCCAGCAGCCCGCCGTTGCTTTCCTGCTCTGGGGCGGACCTGCGCGAAAGCGGGCGGTTCTCGTCGATCAGGCAAAGCATCTCGTGATCGAATCGGGGCACCCCTCCCCGCTCAATCGCCTCAACGACTTTCGCAAGACGCGCCCCTTCAGCCGCGCCAATGCGTGGCTCATAGAGAAGGGACTTGAGCCAGTGGATTGGCGGCTCGATACGTAAGCCTCCATCAACAGCCTTGCCGGAGGCCTGCTTTCGGGTTTAGGTCTCCCGCATCGAAAACGGCGCTCTCGCAGGCCAGATGCCGCGTGCGCCTGGAGGTCAGCATGACGGAATCATTGTTCGGACGCGTCGAAGCCTTTGCGGGCGATCCCATCCTCTCGCTCAACGACAGCTTCAAGGCCGATCCCCGTACCGAGAAGGTCAATCTCAGCATCGGCGTCTACACGGACGAGAAGGGTCGCATTCCGACACTTGGCTCCGTGAAGGCAGCTTACGAGCGCGTCGGCTTTTCGGAGCGTCCCTATCTGCCCATGGATGGACATGCCGGCTATCGCGAAGGCGTGCAGAAACTGGTCTTCGGGGACAAGCACCCGGCCCGTACCGAGAAGCGCATCGCGACGATCCAGACCATCGGCGGTACGGGCGCGGTCGGCATCGCCGCCGACTTCCTCGCCAAGCATACCCCCGGCCGCACGGTTCTCGTCAGCGACCCGACCTGGGAGAACCACCACGGCCTGTTCCAGCGCGCGGGCTTCAAGACGGCGACCTATCCCTATTGGAACAAAGCCACCAAGTCCGTCGATTTCGACGGTATGGTGAAGGCGCTGAAAGCCGCCGAATCCGGCTCCATCGTGGTGTTGCAACCCGTCTGCCACAACCCGACCGGCGTCGATCTTGACGAGAAGCAACAGGCAGCCATCACCGATGTGCTCGTCGCCAAGGGCCACATTGCCGTGTTCGACATGGCCTATCAGGGCTTCGGCGAAAGCCTTGAAGCCGATGCCGCCTTCGTGCGTCGCTATGCCGAGCGCGCAAGCTGCCTCGTGGCGAATTCATTCTCCAAGAATTTCTCGCTCTACGGCGAACGCGTCGGCGGCCTGAGCGCCGTCTGTCAGAGCCAGGACGAGGCCGAGCGCGTGCTGGGCCAGTTGAAGCTCGCGGTACGCCGCAGCTATTCGAGCCCGCCGATGATGGGCGGCCTCCTCGTCGCGACTGTTCTCGGCAACGATGATCTTCGCGCGCAATGGATCCGCGAAGTCGATGAGATGCGCATCCGCATGGATTCCGTGCGCAAGCTTCTCGCCGAGCAGATCCGCGCCTTGTCGAACGAAGTCGATGTGGGTTTCCTGCTGAACCAGCGCGGCATGTTCAGCTATACGGGCCTCAGCGTGCCGCAGGTCCGCACCATGCGCGAGCGCGATGGCGTCTACCTCGTGGAATCGGGCCGCATGTGTGTGGCTGGTCTCAACGAAGAGAACGCACCCAAGGTGGCAAAGAGCTTCGTGGATGTGAGCCAGGGCTAAAACGACAAGCGGTCATCCCGGACGGCGTAAGCCGATCCGGGATGACGTTTTTTGAAGCCTTACTCCGCCGCAATCGGTAGCGGCTGAGGATCCGTGCGGAACTTGGCGAGGAGATCCGCCTCTTCCTTTTTGGCGATCTCCAGATTCCGCTCCTTGATGTGGCCGAAGCCGCGGATCTTTTGTGGGATGTTGGCAAGGCCGACCGCTGTTGCGTGATTGTCCGCCTTGAGCTTCGCGACGATCTCGCCGATGCGACTCTCGAACTCACGGATGAGCTCACGCTCCATGCGCCGCTCATGGGTGTAGCCGAACACATCGAGCGGGGTGCCGCGCAGGCTCTTGAAGTTTGCCAGAACGCGGAATGCCTTCATCATCCACGGCCCGAAGCTCATCTTCTTCGGAACGCCGGTGACAGGATCCTTCCTGGCGAGCAGCGGCGGCGCAAGGTGGAATTCGTAACGCAGGTTCTCGCCCTCGAAGCTTGAGGCGACCTGACGCTCGAAATGGCCGTCGGTGTAAAGACGTGCCACCTCGTACTCGTCCTTGTAGGCCATGAGCTTGAAGAGCGAACGCGCCACCGCATCGGTGAGTGCGGTCGAGCCTGGAACGACGCTTCCTTCAACCTCGCGAATGCGCTGAACTTGCGTGCGGTAGCGCTGGCCGTAGCGCTTGTTCTGGTAGGCGGTGAGGAACGCCACGCGCCGCTCGATCACCTCGTCCAGCGTCTCGGAGATCTTTAGCTCGTCGTTCGGGGCTTTTAGCGCGCTCATCATGGCAGCGACGACGCCGGGCTCCGCAGCAGCACGGCGTCCCCAGGTGAAGGCGGAGAGGTTCATTTTCACCGCTTCGCCGTTGAGCTCGATGGCCTTCTCGATAGCCTCGCCTGAGAGCGGCACGCGGCCTGCCTGATAGGCAAAGCCTAGCATGAACATGTTGGCCGCAATCGAATTGCCGAGAAGCGCAGTTGCGATTGCGGTCGCGTCCACGAAGTTGACGCCATCAGCGCCGGCCGCGCCCTTGATCGCGCGCTTCAGGCGCTCGGTGGGCAGCGAGAAATCGGCATTGCGCGTGAACTCGCCGGGCATCACCTCGGCGGTGTTCACCACGAGTGCTGTCTGCCCCTCCTTAACGGAGGCCAGCACCTTCTTGGTGCCTGTCACCACAAGATCGCAGCCGAGCACGAGATGCGCGGATTCCGCGCTCACGCGGATGGCGTGAATATCGTCCTGATGGTTGGCGAGGCGCACATGGCTGTAGACCGCGCCGCCCTTCTGCGCGAGGCCGGCCATGTCGATCATGCCCATGCCCTTGCCTTCGAGATGCGCCGCCATGCCGAGGATCGCGCCGATGGTGACGACGCCAGTGCCGCCCACACCTGTGACGATCACGTTGAAGGTGCGGTCGATGGCGGGGATTGCCGGGTCGGGCAGCGGCTTGAACGTCACGCCGTCCGTCGAGAGTGTTTCCGGCGCGGCCTTCTTCACCTTGGCGCCATGCACCGTCACGAAGGACGGGCAGAAGCCGTTCACGCAGGAGAAGTCCTTGTTGCAGTTCGACTGGTCGATCTGGCGCTTGCGCCCGAACTCGGTCTCCACCGGCTGCACGGCCACGCAGTTGGACTGCACGGAGCAATCGCCGCAGGCCTCGCAGACGAGATCGTTGATGATGACGCGCTTGTCCGGATCGGGGAACTCGCCGCGCTTGCGGCGGCGGCGCTTCTCGGAGGCGCAGGTCTGGTCGTAGATCATCACCGTCACGCCTGGGATGGCCGCAAGCTCCCGCTGCACCGGTTCGAGTTCCGAGCGGTGATGGATCGTCATGCCTGACGGCCAGCGGATCTCCTTCGGGTATTTGTGCGGTTCGTCGGTGACAAGCGCGATGCGCTCCACGCCTTCCTCGCGCACCTGCCGGGCGATCATGTCGACGGTGAGCTTGCCCTCGTGCGGCTGCCCGCCGGTCATGGCGACCGCGTCGTTGAAGAGGATCTTGTAGGTGACGTTGGTCTTGGTATCCGCCGACCAGCGCAGGGCCAGGATGCCGGAATGGTTGTAGGTGCCGTCACCGAGATTCTGGAACACGTGTCCGCGATTGGAGAACGGCGCCTCGCCGATCCAGTTCGCGCCCTCGCCGCCCATCTGCGTGAAGCCGTCGGTGGAGCGGTCCATCCACTGCACCATGTAATGGCAGCCGATGCCCGCATAGGCGCGCATGCCCTCGGGCACCTTGGTGGATGAGTTGTGCGGGCAGCCGGAGCAGAAATGCGGCACGCGGGTCGCCACATCGCCGGTCGTGGCGAGAATTTCCTGCGCATGGCGAAGCCGCGCCACGCGGCCACGCAGATCGTCGTTGTTGTGGTACGCGAGCAGTCGCTCACCGATCGCGATGGCGATGTCGTTGGGATCGAGCGCGCCCTTGACGGGGAGGAGCCAGTTGCCGGTCTCGTCCTTCTTGCCGATGCAGAGCGGCTGGTTCGCGGTGCCGTAAAGCTCCTCGCGCAGCTGCACTTCGATGAGGGAGCGCTTCTCTTCGACGACGATAACCTTGTCCAGCCCTTGCGCGAATTCCAGAAGCTCGCGCTGCGAGAGCGGCCAGGGGCATGCCACTTTATAGAGGCGAAGGCCCATGTCGTTCGCCTTCACCTCGTCGATGCCGAGTTCGTCGAGCGCCTGGCGCACATCGAGATAGGACTTGCCGACCGTGATGATGCCGATCTTCGGATTGCGCCCACCGGAGAGAACGATGCGGTTGAGATTGTTCGCGCGCACGAAAGCCAGCATGGCGTCGCGCTTGAAGTCCTGAAGCCGCGCTTCCTGATCGAGCACCCCGTCGCGGTTGCGGATGTTGAGGCCGCCCGGCGGCATGGTGAAGTCATCAGGAATGATGATCTTCACGCGGTCGAGCGAGCCGTCGACGGAAGACGTGGACTCGATGTTGTCCTTCACGCACTTGAACGCGACCCAGGTGCCGCAGAAGCGGCTCATGGCGTAGCCGTACTGGCCGTAATCGAGAATCTCCTGAACGCCCGCCGGGTTCAGGATCGGGATCATCACATCGACGAAATGGAATTCGGATTGGTGCGCGACGGTGGAGGATTCCGCCGTGTGGTCATCGCCCATCAGCGCCAGGACACCACCATGCTTGGAGGAGCCGGCCATGTTGGCGTGGCGGAACACGTCACCGGAACGATCGACGCCGGGGCCCTTGCCGTACCAGAGGCCGAACACGCCGTCATACTTGCCATCGCCGCGGATCTCGGCCTGCTGCGAGCCCCACACGGCGGTCGCCGCCAGTTCCTCATTGAGGCCGGGCTGGAACACGACGTTGGAGGCTTCAAGCCATTTCCGGGCGCGCCAGAGGTTCTGGTCCAGGCCGCCGATGGGGGAGCCGCGATAGCCGGAGACGAAGCCCGCCGTGTTCAGGCCCGCCAGCCTGTCCCGCTCGCGCTGCATGAGCAGCATGCGGATGACGGCCTGCGTGCCGGTAATGAAAACGTGATCCTTCGACAGATCGTATTTGTCGTCCAGCGTAACGCTACGAAGCGCCACATGACCTTCGGCCATGCCGTTCCTCCTTGGAAACTGGTCCCAAAGCCGGTTTTCCGGTTCTTCTTGGTTTTATGATTTATGTCAGTAATGCTGACATAATCCCCCAATGGCGTCAATCAAGCGATTCTAAAGTAGGGCCTTCGTTTTGCCTCCATTAACCATGATCCCTCATGATCCCGCTCCCTTGAGGCTTCCGGCGCCCGCCGGAAGCGCAGCGATTGAAGACAACACATGATACGCCGTCTGGGTCTCACATTCTGCCTTGCCGCCCTCCTGACGGGCATGGCGCTGCCGGCCTCGGCCCATCCGCATGTGTGGGTCACCGCCAAGGCGGAGATCGTCTTCGGACCCGACAGGAAGGTGACGGGCGTCCGCCACCACTGGACCTTTGATGAGGCCTATACAGCCTATGTGACGCAAGGCCTGGACAGGGACGGCGACGGCAAGCTCTCACCGGAGGAGCTTCAGACACTGGCCGATGAGAATGCGGGCTCTCTGGAGGAGTTCGAGTATTTCACCATCCTGAAGGCACGCGGCAAGCCTCAGACCTTCGACGCACCGCGCGAGGCGCGCATGGTCATGGACAACACCAAGGTCACCATGTCCTTCCTGCTGCCCCTCAAGGTGCCTGTGGCCTCCGCGGGCCCGGTCGCCATCGAGATCGAGGATCCGACCCTGTTCGTCTATTTCAGCCTGTCGGACGGACAATCCTCCGTCAGCCTCGCGGGTGCGCCGGAAGGTTGCCTGACCACCATCGCCAAGGCGAAGGCGCTCGACGCCACCATGCAGCAGATCCTGCAGGATGAAGGCGCGCTTCAGGCGCGCCCCGGGGATTTCGGCGTGGAATATTCCAACAAGGCCATCATCGCATGTCCGTGAGTTTCCAACCCTTAGCCCTCCCCGATTCCACACAGGGGCAGCTCTGGCGGAGGCTCGGCCTCATGGCTTTGGCTGTCGCAGGCATCGCCGCTCTGATGGCCGTGCTCGGCCTGTGGCTCGGCCCCATCGGCACGCCCGCACCCCGCAGCCCCTTCGGCATGGGTATCCGCGAGGCCGCGCCAAGCGGCGATATCGGCGCCTGGATCCTGTCGGTGCAATCGGGCTTCTATGCCAGCCTGCAGGCAGGCGTGCGAGACCTGAAGGAGAACGGCGCATTCGGTTCGCTGCTGCTCGTTGGCTTTGCCTATGGCGTGTTCCATGCCGCCGGGCCTGGGCACGGCAAAGGCGTGATCTCGGCCTATCTGGTGGCGGACGAAAAGGCGCTGCGCAAAGGCCTGCTGCTGAGTCTTGCCGCCGCGTTGGTGCAGGCGGTTGTCGCCATCCTCATCGTCTGCACGGTAAGCCTCGTGCTGCGCGCCACCGCCTCCACCATGAATAGGCTCGCGATGAATGTGGAGCTTGTGAGCTTCATCGCCGTCGCCCTGCTGGGTCTCGTGATCACCTGGCGCAAGGCCGGGAAGGTGCTAGGCGTCTTGGCGCTCGCCCGCAATCCCTTCGCATCTGTACAGGAGGAAGGCTGCGATCACGTCCACATGCCGCCGCCCGAGGAGCTGAGCCGCCTCACCCGCTGGCGCGACATGGCGGGCGTGGCTCTTGCCGCCGGCATCCGCCCTTGCGCAGGTGCACTCATCGTGCTCGTGTTTTCCCTGTCCCAAGGGCTGTTCGCGGCCGGCATCGCCGCCACCTTCGCCATGGCACTCGGCACCGCACTTACCACCAGCGCCATTGCGGCGCTCGCGGTCTTCTTCAAGGCTCTGGCTTTGCGGATCGCCGGCGGGCGCGGTGCCTCGGGCGCCGTCGCCATCGCGGGCCTAGAGCTTCTGGCGGCCGCCTTCGTGCTGGTGCTGGGTTTGAGCCTGCTCTACGGCCTTTGGACGACCAGCTAGGATCGGCTACCGCTGCGCTTCGAATGCCATCTTCATGGCGAGGCCGCCCAACACCGTGCCCATCAGCCATCGCTGCATCATCATCCAGCGAGGGCGGGTGGTCAGGAACACGGCAATCGACCCGGCCATGACGGCGATGACCGAATTCACGCCGACGCTGATGACGATCTGGGTAAAGCCGAGCATGATCGATTGCGTCAGAACGCTGCCCTGTTCCGGGCTGATGAACTGGGGCAGCAGCGACAGGTACATCACGGCGATCTTCGGGTTCAGCAGGTTCGTGATGAGACCCATCATGAACAGCTTGCGCGGGCTGTCCTTGGGCAATCCCTTGACCTGGAAGGGCGAGCGTCCGCCCGGCCTGACGGCCTGCCACGCGAGGTAGAGAAGATAGGCCGCTCCGCCGAAACGCAGAGCATCGTAGGCATAGGGCACGGCCAGCACGAGCGCCGTAATGCCGAAAGCTGCACAGAGCATATAGACCACGAAGCCGAGAGCCACGCCTGCGAGCGAGATCAAGCCGGCCACGCGCCCCTGGGAGATGGAACGCGACACGAGATAGATCATGTTCGGCCCGGGCGTCAGCACCATTCCAAGTGCGATCAAAGCGAAGGCGACGAGACTCGATGTTTCCGGCATGCATGCGCTCCTCGAATTGATCCTATATCGGACTTCGCATCTAAAGTCCCATCGCCTCTCCATCCGAGCGCGGATCGTGCACCGCCTCGACCCGCCCGTTTCGCGGATGCCTGACCAGCATGCCCGCATGGCCCATCAGATCGGCATAAGGCTTGCCCAATTCCTGGACCGGATGGCCATAGCTCGAGAGCGCCCTTAAGGTGCTCGGGTCGAAGCGATCCTCCATCTTCAAGGTCGCAGACGGCGCCTTCCAGCTTTTGCCGAAGAGCCAGCGTGGCGCGTCCACCGCATCGGCGAGGCCCATGCCGAAATCGGCATAACGCGTAAAAATTTGGGCAAGGATCTGCGGCTGCCCCTCCCCGCCCATGGTGCCGAAGGAGAGCACACGCCCATCGTTGAACACGGCCATGGCAGGGTTGAGGGTATGGAAGGGCTTGCGGCCCGGCTCCAGGGCCCGGATGCTTTTCGGATCGAGCGAGAAGCTCAAGCCCCGATTGTGCCAGTGGATGCCGGTGGCGGGCAGCACGCAGCCGGAGCCGAAGGCCCAATAGACCGACTGGATATAGGAGACCGCGAGACCATCCTTGTCGATGCAGCCCATCCAGATTGTATCGCCTTCCGCCGGGCGCGGTGGATAAGGCGCAGCGCGGCGGGCCTCGATCATCGCGGCCTCCTGCTCGAAGACCCTTGAGGTGAGCAGCGACGCGGGATCCTCCGTGAGATCGCGGGGATCCGTCACGACCCTGTCGCGGATGGCGAAGGCCCGCTTGGCGGACTCGATCAGCCCATGGTGATGCTCCGGCGTCTCGCCGCGCTGGACGTCCAGGCGTTGGAAGATGCCGAGAAGCAGCAGCGTCGCGAGTCCCTGGCTCGGCGGCGGCAGATTGTAGATTGTGGAATGCTCAAGCGCGACGGATAGAGGCTTCACTACGCGGGCCTGATAGGTCTCCACGTCCTTACGGGTGATAGGCGCGCCGATCCGCTCCAGATCGGCGGCGATCTCGCGGCCCACATCGCCGCGATAGAAATCTCGCAAACCCGCATGGGACAATCGTTCGAGGGTCTCGGCGAGTCTGGGCGCGCGGCGCATTTCCCCGACAGGCGGCAGCTTTCCGTCCGTCAGAAAAGCCTCTGAGAAGCCGGGCGCGGCAAAGAGCGCCTCCTGCTCAAGAAGCGCATTGCGTCCCTCGGCCGCGCCGACGGCATAGCCCTCGCGGGCAAGACGAATCGCATCGCTCAGGAGCATATCGCGTGGCAACTGACCGCCCAGAGCCTTGGCCAGTTCGAGCGCGAGCCCCCAGCCGCTTACCGCGCCGGCAACGGTCAGCGCCGCGTCCGGTCCTCGGGGCGGCACGGCATCATACTCCTTGTCCCGGTAGCGCTTGATCGTCGCGAGCGACCCGGCAGGGCCTGAGGCATCGAGGGCATGGACACGCCCTTTAGGCTCCCGCACCAGCCAGAATCCGTCCCCGCCAAGGCCGTTCATGTGCGGGTAGACGACCGCGATCGTCGCCGCCATGGCTACCATGGCTTCCACAGCGTTTCCGCCAGCGGCCAGGATCATCTGGCCGGTCTCGGCGGCGAGCCGGTGGGGTGCCGCGACGGCAGCAGTGGAGAAGACGGGGGTTTCGGGCATTGGCTCGATCAAAAACGCGACAGAATGAGATTTCCGGCAAACCTTGCACCGGAGGGGGCGTTTAGGGTAGTCCCTTCCGGAAGAGAATGGAGTAATCGAACCGTGGCTCAGGCGAAAAGCACCAACTGGCGCAACCTCATCACCATCATGAGCATCATGGTCCTGGTCGGGGCCGAGGTGTTCGGCGTGGCGATCTCGGCCGGCTGGGCCATCGCGGGCCTGCTCGAACTCGGCGACGTGGTGGGCTACGCCCTCATGGGCCTCTTCAGCCTGCTGGCGATCTACTTCCTCGTGAATCTCTGGCGCCGCTGCGTCGCGGTGGAGCCCCTGGCTCATTAAGCTCAGGGACTGCTTTTACACACCTTCATCACGACAGGGTCAGCCTCCGGCGGCACATAGGCCTCCATGGGGCGGCATTGCCCATCGATGCAGATCCGCCAATCCGCCGTCGCCCCTGAGCGGCGCATGACCACCTCGGCTTGCGGCGGCACCTTCGGCTTCCAGACGTAAGACCCGTCGACGAGCCTTGCCTCCGGCGGCGGCTCCATGCCCGCGCCCGAGCCCTTGACCCGCGCTTCCACGATTTCGAGCCCGGCGGGCGTCGCGCGCCAATCCTCTTCCCACACGATTTTTTCGACTGAATGGGTCCAGGCCAGGGTCATCGCACCGATCATGAGCGGCGCGACGACCTTGCCTGCCAGGAGGCAGATCATCAGCCGGGAACCATCGCCGTCGGAGCCTTGCGGATTTTCCAGACATGGTAGCCGACGAAGAGGGCCGAGAGGAGGAAACCGATCTCGTCTGTGAGCGGGACCGCCGCCACGAGAAGAGCGGCGGCAGCCGTGGCCCAGAGCCGCTCCCACCAATTCAGGGGTTTCAGGAAATACCCGATGGAAGCCATTCCCCATAGCGCCATGGCGAGCGTCGCCTTGAGCACGATATAGACCACCGCGAACCAATAGCTCACGCCTTCGAGACCCGGCACGGGCTGCAGCATCAGGGTCGGATCGTACACGGCCATGTAGGGCACGACGAAGCCGGGAAGCGCGATCCTGACCGCCTGCACGCCGATCTTGAGGCCCGATTCCTTCGCCATGGGTGCAGCCGCGAAGGCCGCGAGCGCGACCGGCGGCGTCAGGTCCGCCATGATGCCAAAATAGAACACGAACATGTGCGAGACGATGAGCGGCACATCGAGTTGCAGAAGGATGGGTGCTGCGAGCGACGAGGTAATGATGTAGTTCGGGATCGTCGGGATGCCCATGCCGAGGATCAGGCTGAAGACCATCGTGAGCACGAGGGCCGCGAAGATGTTTTCCTTGCCGATTGAGATCATCCATGTGCCGACGATGGTGCCGAGACCCGTCAGTGTCATGGTGCCGATCACGATGCCGACAACCGCGCAAGCCAAGCCTACGGGAAGCGCCTGCCGTGCGCCGTCCGCCATGGCATCGACGCACGCTTGAAGCGTGATGCGCCCACGGCCGGAGAAGGCGTTCCACAGGGACAAGGCCGCGACGACGAGAACGACAAGCGTCACGCTCGATGCGAGCGAAAAGGCTGACAGAAGCGCAAGACCGATCCAGAACGCCACGCGCAAGGCAGGAACCGCGAGCCCTGCCACGATGGCCGTGCCGAGGATCAGCGCCACGGTGAGAGACAGGCCGACGGCACCCGCGAAGAGCGGCGTGTAGCCGGTGAAGAGCAGGTAGACGAGAACGGCGAGTGGCGCGATGAGGAACCACTTCGTCTTCAGCTCGGTCCAAGCATTCGGCAGCTCGGTTTTCGGAAGGCCCCGCAAGTTACGCTTGCCGGCTTCGAGGTGAACCGCGAGATAGCAGGCCGCGAAATAGAGCAGCGCCGGAATGATCGCGGCTTCCACGATCTTCGAATATGGAACGTCGATGGTCTCGGCCATGATGAAGGCCACCGCGCCCATGACCGGCGGCATGATCTGCCCGCCCATGGAGGACGTCGCCTCGACGCCGCCCGCGAAGGCGGAGGAGAAGCCGAAGCGCTTCATCAGCGGAATCGTGAACTGGCCCGAGGCCACCACGTTGGCGACGCCGGAACCGGAGACAGTGCCCATGAGTGCGGAAGACGCCACGCAGACCTTGCCGGGCCCGCCCTGCTTGTCGCCGAACACCGCCATCGAGATATCGTTGAAGAAGTCGATGACGCCCGCCTTCTCCATGAAGGCTCCGAACAGGATGAACAGGAAGATGTAGGTCGCGGAGACCAGCGTCGGCGTGCCGTAGATGCCTTCCGTTCCGAAGGCCATGTGCTCGATCACCTGATCCAGCGAATAGCCGCGATGATCGAGCGGCGCGGGCAGGTAATTGCCGAACAGGCAATAGGCCAGGAACAGGCCGGCGACGATAGGAAGAGCAGGCCCCATTACACGCCAGACGAGATAGAACAGGATCACGAGCGCCGCGATGCCGCTGATGAGATCGCCCGTCGTCATATCGCCCGCGCGGATCACCAGATCATTGTAGAACGCCCATTGATAAAGGCCGACCGCGAAACCCGCGAAGCCGACGATCCATCCCGCCAGACGCACGGTCGAAGAGCCGGAGCGGTGATTGGCGACCATGGCGCCCGCCACGAGGCACAGGAAGCCCACATGGATAGCGCGCACGACCTGGCTCGGCACACTGCCGCCGAACCAGAGGATGAGCCCGAACGCCACCGCAAGCGCGAGCCAGCCGAGGATGCCGTCGAGTACGCTGCGGCCCCGCGCAGCAAGCACGATCATCCATGCGGCCCAGGCCGCCATGACGACGAAAATAATCTGGAACAGGCTCACGCCGAGAAAGAACGGCTGGTCGAGCGGAATGCCGAAGGAGGTGACGATCTGGAACGTGGAGAACGACACTGCGATCCAGAACAGGAGTCTGCCCCAGAACCCTTCGCCGAAGCTTTCCGGCAGGCCATGCTCCGGATTCACGCTCTCGGAGGGCGCCTCCATCTGGGCGAGTTCGGATGTGTTCGCACTCTGGCTCATGGCGCGGCGTCTCCTGGCAATGCTTGTTGTTCTTGTCGTTCAAAAAAGAAGCCGGAGCAGTTCACCTGCCCCGGCTCCGATGTAAATCGGCCGAAGGGTTTAGGAGCCCTGCTTCTTCACGCCCTTCTCGTCGAAATAGCGCTGCGCGCCCGGATGCATAGGCACCGGCATGCCGGAGAGAGCGCTCTCAAGCTTGATGTCCTTCGCGGCGGCGTGCGCGGCCGCGAGATCGGGCAGGCTCTCATAGATCGCCTTGGTCATCTGGTAGACGGTCTCGTCCTTCATGCCGGAATGGGTGACGAGATAGTTCACGACGGCCGCCGTCTGCACGGGCGCGGTCTGGCCCTCATAGGTGCCGGCCGGGATGGTGGTCTTGATGTAGGGAGTGCCCACCTTGTCCACGATTGCCGCGGGGATTTCCACCACGACGATCGGCACCGAGGTGGCGAGATCGCGGATCGAGGACACGCCGAGGCCTGCCGATTGCAGGGTCGCATCGAGCTGGCGGTTCTTCATGAGTTCGACGGATTCGCCGAAGGGCAGGTACTCGACCTTGCCGAGATCCTTATACGACAGGCCCGCACCCTGGAGGACCGCACGGGCATTGAGCTCGGTGCCGGATTTCGGCGCGCCGACGGACAGGCGCTTACCCTTAAGATCGGCAAGCGACTTGATGCCCGAATCCTTGGTCGCCACGATCTGGATGTAGTTGGGGTAGATGGCGGTGATGCCGCGCAGCTTGTCCTGCTTGGACTTGAACCCGGCCTCCTCGTCGCCCGCCCAGCCCATGGCCAGGCTGTCGCCGAGGGTGAAGCCGATCTCACCCTTGCCCTGCTGCAGCAGGGTGAGGTTTTCCACCGAGGCCTTCGTGGCCTGGACGGAGGGGCGCGAGCCCTGCACCTTTTCCGTGAAAACCTTGGAGAGAGCCACGCCGAGCGGGTAATACACGCCCGAGGTGCCGCCGGTCAGCACGTTGATGAAGTCTTGCGCCTGGGCCGGAACGCTGGCACCCGCGAGGGCAAGAGCGGTGGCGGCGCCCATGAGGCGGCGCATGATGGAACGATGCATAGGCGTACTCCCTTATTTTTCGGCACTGAAGTAACAGTGCCTGTGTGTGGCCCTAGTTTTGGCTGCTGACGAAGTTTTCTCAAGAGGCTAAGAGGGRCTTAATCCTGCCACCTTGGTCGGTAGGGGTCGGCTCTTTCACAGACAAACGATGCGTCCTGCCATGCTCAATCGCCGCCAGTTTCTCCAAACCGCCACTGCCACGGCCACCCTGGCAGCCCAGGGCTTTTCCGTCCCGGCTCTGGCGCAGCAAGGCCTGAAGATGGGTGCATCCGAGCCCTTCTCCTTCGAGAATCTGAAGAAACAGGCCGAAAGCATGGCCCGCTCGGCCTATGTAGCGCCCCCCAGCCCCGCGCCGGATATCCTCTACCAGATCGACTACGACGCCCACGGCAAGATCAAGTTCAAGACCGACCTGGCGCTGTGGGCCAACGGCCCCAGCGAGTTCCCGGTCACCTTCTTCCACATGGGCCGCTTCTTCCAGAAGCCGGTGCGCATGCATGTGGTCGAGAACGGCCAGGCCCGCGAGATCATCTACGACACCCAGTATTTCGACATGCCGGCGGATTCGCCTGCCCGGAAGCTGCCGGACAATTCGGGCTTTGCCGGGTTCCGCTTCCAGGAATCCCGCAACGGCAAGCTCGACTGGAGAAAGAACGACTGGGTCGCCTTCCTCGGCGCCTCGTATTTCCGCGCCATCGGCGAGCTTTACCAATACGGCCTCTCGGCCCGAGGCTTGGCGGTGGATGTGGCCGTTCATGGGAAGAACGAGGAATTCCCCGATTTTACCCATATCTATTTCGAGACCCCGGAAGCAGGCTCAGACACGGTCACGATCTATGCCCTGCTCGACGGCCCCAGCGTGTCAGGAGCCTACCGCTTCGTCATGAAGCGCACGGCCTCCGTGGTCATGGACCTCGACACCGCCCTCTACCTGCGCAAGGACGTCGAGCGCCTGGGTATCGCGCCGCTGACCTCCATGTACTGGTACTCGGAGAAGTCGAAGACCACCGCCATCGACTGGCGCCCGGAAATCCACGATTCAGACGGCCTTGCCATGTGGACGGGCGCAGGCGAGCGCATCTGGCGTCCGCTCAACAACCCACCGCGCATCATCACCTCGGCCTTCGGGGACGAAAACCCCAGGGGTTTCGGCCTGCTCCAGCGCGACCGGAACTTCGACCACTATCTCGACGGCGTCTATTACGACCGCCGCCCCTCGCTCTGGATCGAGCCGCAGGGCACATGGGGCAAGGGCTCCATCCAGCTCGTGGAAATCCCCACCGACGACGAGATCCACGACAACATCGTGGTCATGTGGGTTCCCGCCGATCCGGCCCGTGCGGGCCAGGCGCTCGAATTCCGCTACCGCATGCACTGGTCGGATGCCGAACCCTATCCCACCCCCCTCGCCCGCGTCGTCGCCACCCGCTTCGGCAATGGCGGCCAGGCCGGCACGATCCGCCCCAAGGGCGTGCGCAAATTCATGATCGAGTTCATCGGTGAGCCGCTGACCAAGTTGCCGAATGGCGTGATCCCGAAGCCCGTGCTCACCGCCTCCCGCGGCGAGTTCTCCAACATCATCACCGAAGCCGTGCCCAACAACGTCCCCGGCCACTGGCGCACCCAGTTCGACCTGACCGCGACCGGCACCGAGCCCGTGGAGATGCGCTGCTACCTGCGCAACGAAAACGAGGTGCTGAGCGAGACCTGGCTCTACCAGTACCATCCGGCGTTCTAGGATTGAGCTTGTAAACCATAGCTTTGACAGGGGCGTATAAAATACTATACGCCCCTAGAAATAGAGCTAGATCCGGTCTATGTGTGTGACATGCCGCATGACCATCACCGCCATCATCATCACGAGCACCGGGCTGTCGCCGCAGCGCCGACCTTTTCGCTGCTTCGCCTCTCGGCAGGGCAGCGTCTGACGGGAGCTGCCCTGGCTTTGGGCGTAATGTGGCTGCTGGTTTTCGGGGTGGTAGGGTAGTGCCATGACAGCGCCCTTGAATACGATCCGCTTCGACGAAGTGACCCTCGGTTATGACCGCAGGCCCGCCGTGCACCATTTGGACGGTGAAATCCCAGCCGGGAGCCTGACCGCCATCGTGGGCCCCAACGGCGCGGGCAAATCGACCCTGCTCAAGGGTATCGTCGGCACGTTGAAACCCCTCGAAGGCCATATCCGGCTGAACGGCCCCTCCTCCGGCATCGCCTACCTACCCCAGGCGGCGGAGATCGACCGTAGCTTTCCGCTCTCTGTCTATGATCTCGTGGCCATGGGCCTCTGGTCGCGCTCAGGGCTCTTCGGCGGCATTCCCGCGGGGGATCGCACCCGCGTTGAGCACGCGCTCTCGGCGGTGGGGCTGACCGGCTTCGAGCGCCGCCCCATCTCGACCCTCTCCGGCGGCCAGATGCAGCGCGCGCTCTTCGCGCGCCTGCTGCTGCAGGACGCTCCCATCATACTGCTCGACGAGCCTTTCACCGCCATCGACGCCAAGACCACCGCCGACTTGCTCCACATCGTGCGCCGCTGGCATGCGGAAGCGCGTACTGTGGTGGCGGTGCTGCACGATCTCGACATGGTCAAGCGCGTCTTCCCGCAGACCCTGCTCATCGCCCGTGAGCCCGTGGCCTGGGGCGCGACTCTGAATGTGCTGAGCGCTGAGAATCTTCTCAAGGCCCGCCGCATGGTCGAAGCGCATGATCCTCATGCGGATATCTGCCACCGCAACGTCGCGTGATTGTTCAACCGTGCTCGATCTTTTCTACACCCCCTTCTCCGAATTCGAGTTCATGCAGCGCGCGCTTGTAGGCGTGATCGCCATCGCGCTGGGCGGCGGCCCCATCGGCGTGTTCCTGATGCTGCGCCGCATGAGCCTGACGGGCGATGCCATGGCCCACGCCATCCTGCCCGGCGCGGCTGTCGGCTATCTGCTTGCGGGATTGTCGCTGCCTGCGATGACCATAGGCGGTCTCGCGGCAGGCGTGATTGTCGCCGTCGCGGCGGGGCTTGTTTCCCGCTTCACGTCGCTGAAGGAAGATGCGTCGCTCGCCGCCTTCTACCTGCTGTCGCTGGCGCTCGGCGTCACCATCGTGTCGCTGAGAGGCTCCAACGTGGACCTGTTGCACGTGCTCTTCGGCACTGTGCTGGCGCTCGATGACAACACGCTTCTGCTGCTGGCTTCCATTTCGACGATCACGGTGCTGGCGCTCGCGGTTCTCTATCGTCCCCTCGTGCTCGAATGCGTGGATCCGATCTTCCTGCGCTCGGTGAGCCGGTCCGGAACGCCGACGCATCTCATCTTTCTCGGGCTCGTGGTTCTCAACCTCGTCGGCGGCTTTCACGCGCTTGGCACGCTGCTCGCTGTGGGCATGATGATGCTGCCCGCCGCCGCCGCGCGTTTCTGGACCAGCGACATCACCATGATGATGATCGTCTCGATCCTCATCGGAATCGTGTCGGGCATCGCAGGCCTTCTGCTCTCGTTCCATGCGGAATTGCCTGCAGGTCCCGCGATCATCCTCTCGGCCGGTGGCGTGTATGTGGCGTCCCTGCTGGTGGGTCGGACGGGCGGCGTTCTGTGGCTCGCATGGCCGGGCAAGCATCTCGAAGCCTAAAACCAATAAGGATCTCATCATGCTGACGAGACGAACCGCCCTGTCTCTGCTTGCGGGTTCATTGGCTCTGGGCTGCTCCCTCATGCCGGCACTGGCTCAGGAAAAGCTCAAAGTCGTGGCGACCTTCTCGATCCTGGGCGACCTCGTGCGCAATGTCGGTGGCGAGCGCGTGGAGGTGATGACCCTCGTCGGCCCCAACGGCGACGGCCATGTCTATTCGCCGACGCCCACCGATGCCCGCCGCCTGACGGAATCCAAGATCGTTTTTTCCAACGGCCTCAAGTTTGAGGGTTGGATCAATCGCTTGGTGAAGTCCTCCGGCACCAAGGCCACAAGTATCGAAGCCGCCAAGGGCATTAAAACGCTTGAGGAGGAAGAGCATGGGCACGATCACGGCCATGGCGGGCTCGATCCCCATGCCTGGCAGAGCATTGGCAATGCCAAGATCTACGTGGCGAACATTCGCGATGCGCTGATCGCGGCGGATGCCTCCGGCAAGGCGGCCTACGAGGCCAACGCCACCGCCTATCTCGGCAAGCTCGACGCGCTTGAGACCGAGCTTAAGGACCTCGTCGCCAGGATCCCCCAGGAGCGCCGCCGGATCATCACCTCTCACGATGCCTTCCGCTATTTCGAGGCGGCCTACGGGATCGACTTCGTCTCGCCCCAGGGCGTCTCCACGGAGGCCGAGGCCTCGGCCAAGGACGTGGCCCGCATCATCCAGCAGATCAAGCGCGAGAAGATCGGCGCCGTCTTCGTGGAAAATGTCTCGGACGCGCGGCTGATGGAGCGCATCGCCAAGGAGACCAGCGCCCGGATTGGCGAGCGGATCTATTCCGATGCGCTTTCGGAGCAGAACGGCCCCGCCGGGACTTACATTGACATGATGAGACACAATATAAGGGCTTTCAGCGCGGCTTTGTCGAGCTGATGCGTTTTTTACCCTCCCCTTGAGGGGGAGGGTCGGAGTGCGTAAGCGCTCCGGGGTGGGGTGGCAGCGCGACCTCACCTGAGTTGGTGTTTCCACCCCACCTCGGCCTTTCGGCCGATCCTCCCCCTCAAGGTGAGGATGAAAGTTGCGGACTATCCGATGACCGACAAGATTCCCGTTACCGTTCTCACTGGCTATCTCGGCGCCGGCAAGACCACCCTACTCAACCGCATTCTCACCGAGCCGCACGGCAAGAAATATGCCGTGATCGTCAACGAGTTCGGTGAGATCGGCATCGATAACGAACTCGTCGTCGGCGCGGACGAGGAAGTGTTCGAGATGAACAACGGCTGCATCTGCTGCACCGTGCGCGGCGACCTGATCCGCATTCTCGACGGGCTGATGAAGCGCAAGGGCAAGTTCGACGCCATCATCGTCGAGACCACAGGCCTCGCCGATCCTGCCCCCGTGGCGCAGACGTTCTTCATGGACCAAGACGTCTCCGACGCCGCGCGCCTCGACGCTGTGGTGACGGTGGCCGATGCCAAGTGGCTTTCCGACCGCCTGAAGGATGCCCCCGAGGCCAAGAACCAGATCGCGTTTGCCGATGTGATCATCCTCAACAAGATCGACCTCGTGAGCGAGGCGGAACTGAGCGAGGTCGAAGCCCGCATCCGCGCGATCAATCCTTATGCAAAGATCCATCGCACGYAGAACGCGGCCATCCCGATCTCCGAGGTGCTCGACCGCAAGGCCTTCGATCTTGACCGCATCATCGAGATCGAGCCTGACTTCCTCGAAGAAGGCCATCACCATCATCACGATGAGGAGATGCAGTCCGTCTCCGTGAAGATCGACGGCGAGGTCGACCCGGAAAAGTTCATGCCGTGGATCTCGAATCTCACACAGGTCGAGGGCCCGAACATCCTGCGCTGCAAGGGTATCGTCGCGTTCCCGAACGAGCCGAAGCGCTTCGTCTTCCAGGGCGTTCACATGATCCTGGACGGAGACGTGCAGGGTGAGTGGAAGCCGGGCGAGAAGCACACCTCGAAGGTGGTCTTCATCGGCCGCGATCTGAACGAGAAGGCCATTCGCGAGGGCTTCCTCGCCTGCGCGGCCTGAGACCGGTTGATCTCAGGGGTCTTAGGCGGCCCCTGAGCGCTGCTCAGCTATGGAGCAAACCCGGCTTTCGTCATGCAGTCCTGGACATAGACCTTGCGGGTCTCCTGCACCCGTGTGCGCCATTCGGGGGATGTGTTACTGCCGKTCCGGTAAATCAGCCGCGCCTCTTTCTGACAGGTCACCTTCTGCGCCTCCCGTTGGGGCGCTGCTCCGTCCATCGTCTGTGCAGATACCTCCATCGGGCCTAGTGCCACCAAGACAAAACCGATCACGGTCAAAATCCGCATTCCGAAACTCCCATTCCCGAACTCGTGGGTGTCAAAGCCATATGATGGCCCATCGGCCCGCGCGGACCATGGCCCAGAAGGCTTACCGCCGTGGGGATATTGGCTGTAGCCCACGCCTTGCCCTGCATCCCCCGAAACATGCTATGGGGAACCGACCTGAGGGGATCGCCCGATGAATTCTGAAAATGCTCCGTCCTTGACCCAGAACATCGCGCCCGTCGATGCGGGCGCCCATGTCATCGCAATCGGCTGGCTGAAGGGCACTGCGGCCTTCGGCCTCGCCGATGGTGGCGTGGTGCTGGCGAAGGACGGCGAAACTCATCGTGTTGAGGCCCATCCCGATGCCGGCATCCTCGTGGGCGCGAGCGACGGCGAACGCTTCGTGACGGGCGGCGACGATGGCCGCGTCGCGGTGACCGGCGCTGACGGCTCCACGAAGACCCTGGCCGAGACCAAGGGCGCATGGATCGACTCTCTGGCGCTCAATGCGGGCGGCGCATTCGCCTATGCCGCCGGCAAGCGTGTGTTCGCCCGTGACGACAAGGGCAAGGAAAAGACCCTCGAAGTGCCCTCGACCGCGCGCGGCCTCGCCTTCGCGCCCAAGGGCTACCGGCTCGCGATTTCGCACTACAACGGCGCGACCCTGTGGTTTCCGAATACGGAGACCAAGCCCGAGGCGCTCGAATGGAAGGGCTCGCATCTTGACGTGACCTGGTCGCCCGATGCGCGCTTCGTCGTCACCTCCATGCAGGAGAATGCGCTGCACGGCTGGCGTCTGATCCCCGACAAGGGCCACATGCGCATGAGCGGCTATCCGTCGAAGACGCGCTCGCTTGCGTGGTCGCATGACGGCAAATGGCTCGCCACATCCGGCGCGGAAGCCGCAATCATCTGGCCCTTTGAGTCCAAGGAAGGCCCTATGGGCAAGGCGCCGCGCGAATGCGGCGTGCGCCCGGCCAAGGTGAGCCGCGTAGCCTTTCACCCCAACACCTCCGTGCTGGCGGTGGCCTACGAGGACGGCTGCATCCTCATGATCCGACTGACCGACGCCTCCGAGCTGCTGGTGCGCCCCGCCGTGAAGAGCAGCGGCGTCACCGCGCTCGCCTGGGACAAGGGCGGCAAGCGCCTCGCCTTCGGCTGCGAGGACGGACAGGCCGGCATCCTGACCCTCCCCACATGAGGTCGCCCGTGGCTCTGTTCGGCGGTTTTTTAAGGGGGACCTTCGGGCTGCCCAAGCCCGACCGGGAGGCCGTGGAACGTGTGAAGGAACTGGCACGCACGATTCTCCACGTGTCCCCGGACACTACCTTCGCGGTCAACGAGATCGTCTGCAACGATCCCGGCTGTCCTGGCTTGGAGACCGTGATCCTAGTGATGGAACCGGGGCGGAAGACCCGTGCTCTCAAGGTGCAGAAGACGCTGGATGAGATAACGGAACAAGATATCCGCGACGTGCTTGACCTGTAAGGAGGTCATCCGTGTCACGTACCATTCGCATCATCGCTTTCGGTCTCGGCATTTTCGGTGGCATCGTCGCCTCGCAGGGGCCGGAATATTCGCAGCAATATCGCCAGCGTCTCGGCGGCGCGATCGACGAACTGCAACGCGTGATCGCGCGTTTCGACGCTGATGCGAGCGCGAACAACGAAACGCAGGACACCGCCATCGCGCGCCTGCGCTCGAACCCCGATGGGCTCGTCAACCGCCAGGGCGTGGCAATGCAGGCCAATGTGGAGCGTATAAAGCGCCTGCAGATCCATCGCGAAGCCATGATGCAGGCCGGCCCCTTCGCCCGCGTCGCCCTGATGCTGCGCGACGGCGATCGGGACGTCATGGAAGCCGCCTATCGCGATTTCGAACCCGCGGTGCCGGTGACGGAAGAAGGGCTTCTGTCCACCGCTATCGGATTCATTGTCGTGTGGGGCGGCGTTTTGCTGCTTGCGGGATTTGTGCGTAGCTTCTTCCGAAAGCGTCCTCGCACGAGCAAAATAAAGACAGAAAAAATCCACCAGAACTCATCCTGAAGAGGTCGCTTAAGCGACCGTCTCGAAGGAGGTTCAAGTACACTCTGGACGATCCTTCGAGACGCCTGCTGCGCAAGCCCTCAGGATGAGGTCTGGTGTTTGCTATGTCGGTTAAGTCTCGCGCTCCGACTTTCCGGCGAGCACCACGTAAAAGCCCAAGCCATCCTCGGCGGGCAGCGTTTGCAATCGGTCGATCCAACCGCGCTTCTTGGCTTCCAGCAGCGCTTTGCCGATGGGTTGGAAGAGCGTTTCGCCGCCGCCTTCCGGGGGCGGGGCCAAGCGCACGGCGACGGATTTTCCTTGGGCGAAGCGGCTGCGTTCCAGCATGTCCTGGAGCGAAGCCGCGGCCTGCTCGCGCGTGGCTTCGCGCAGATCGAGCACCGATTCCGCGTCAACGACGCCAAGCCCGCCGCGCAGCTTGTCGGCGTAAAATTCCTCGAAATGAGGCATGCCAGAATCCTCCAGTTTCATCCCCGGCGGCCTTCAAGGACCGCCGGGGATGAGAAACATCGCATCAGCGCACGAGCACGTTCCGGAACTGCCACGGATCGGAGGTGTCGATATCCTCCGGGAAGAAGCCGGGGCGGTCCTTGAGCGGCGTCCAATCGGTGTAGAAGCCGTTCACGGGGCCGAGATAGGGCATCTGCACTTCAAGGCAGCGGCGGAAATCCATTTCGTCCGCTTCGACGATGCCGGCTTCCGGATTCTCCAGCGCCCACACCATGCCCGCGAGCACGGCAGAGGTGACTTGCAGGCCGGTGGCGTTCTGGTAAGGCGCCACGCGGCGGGTCTCTTCGATGGAGAGCTGCGAGCCGTACCAATAGGCGTTCTTGCTGTGGCCGTAGAGCAGCACGCCGAGTTCGTCGACGCCATCCACGATCTCGTTCTCGTCGAGGATGTGCTGCTCCTCCTGCGCTATGCCGGCATTGCCGAACATCTCGTGCAGCGAGAGCACCGCTTCATTGCAGGGATGATAGGCGTAGTGGCAGGTCGGGCGGTACACAGCCTTTTCGTTCTCACGCACGGTGTAGTAGTCCGAGATCGAAATCGCCTCGTTATGCGTGACGAGGAAGCCGTGCTGCGAACCGGGCGTCGGGCACCAAGTGCGCACGCGCGTGGCAGCACCCGGCTGAAGCAGGTAGATCGCCTGAGCATCGGGACCGAGCGTGCCGGCATTCTCAGGCATCCATTTCTCATGGGTGCCCCAGCCTAGCTCGGAGGGCTGCAAGCCTTCCGACACGAAGCCTTCCACCGACCATGTGTTGACGAAGATGCCCATGGGCTTTTCCGACTTCGCGCGCTGCGTGTCGCGCTCGGCAATGTGGATGCCCTTCACGCCGACTTGCTGCGCAAGCTTCGCCCAATCCTCACGGCTCTTCGGCTCGTCATAGGTGATGCCGAGATCGCCGGCGACATTCACCAGCGCCTGCTTGACGAACCAGGAGACCATGCCGGGATTCGCGCCACAGCAGGAAACCGCCGTGGTGCCGCCCGGATTGCGCCTGCGCGCCGCCATGGTGATCTCGCGCAGCGCGTAGTTCGTGCGCGCGGCCGGACCCTTGCTCTTGTCGAAGTAGAAGCCGGGCCACGGCTCGTTGACCGTGTCGATGTAGAAGCAGTTGAGCGAGCGGCACAGCTCCATGATGTCCACGGAGCCCGTGTCCACCGAGAGATTCACGCAGAAGCCCTGGCCGCCGCCTTCAGTCAGCAGCGGCGTGAGCAGCTCGCGGTAGTTCTCCTTGGTCACGGCCTGCTGGATGAAGCGAATGCCGCGCTCGTCGAGGAGGTCCTTGTGCTTCTCCTGCGGATCGATGACCACGAAGCGGCTTTTGTCATACTCGAAATGACGTTCGATGAGCGGCAGGGTGCCCTGGCCGATCGAGCCGAAGCCGATCATCACGATGGGGCCGCTGATGCGGGCGTGGACAGGCCAAGTGGTCATCGGATCTGTCTCCTTCGAAAGCAGAGTTGGGAAGGGTTAACGTCTTACAACGACGTTGGGCGCATCTAGGATTGAGGAGCCCTCGGGGTCAATGCCTGGGCGTATCTGCCCAGGCGAAACGGCAAAATCCCTGCGGATGGCGAAGGCTTCATGACAAATTCAAGCCCTGCCATGCTCATTTGGGGCCTCGACATTGTGAAACAAGGCTGCATGATGCGGCTATCCTGTTGATGCCTGATACGAAGACCGATGAAATTCCATGAACTCCTCATGCGCCACGGGCGCGTGATCGGCCTAGGTTTTGCCCTGACATTCCTGTCGTCCTTCGGGCAGACCTTCTTCATCTCCCTGTCAGGCCCGAATATCCGCGATGCCTTCGGGCTTACTAACGGTGGCTTCGGCTCAATCTATTCGGTCGCAACCCTGTCCTCCGGCCTCCTGATGATCTGGGTGGGCAGCATGATCGACCGGGTGAATATCCGCCTCTACGCCACCATTGCCCTGATCGGCCTGGCCTGTGCCGCGCTGAGCCTGTCCTTCGCGCCCAATATCCTCGTTCTTGGCTTGAGCCTCTTCGCGTTGCGCCTCTTCGGCCAGGGCATGCTGAGCCATGCCGGCGTCATGAGCACCGCCCGCCTGCACGAGGGCGTTCGCGGCCGCGCGCTCGGCGTGGCGGCGCTTGGCTTTCCGGCGGGCGAGGCCATATTGCCGGGGATCGCGCTCGCACTCATTGCCGGCTTTGGATGGACGGGAACCTGGCGCATCGCCGCGCTCATTCTCGTGACGGCTTTGTGCATCGGCTGGCTTCTCGGCTTCTCGCTGCGGTCGAAAGATCCCGATCTTCAGGCAACCACGCACATCAAGGCATCGGGCGAGCCGGGCCCGACCTGGTTTGAGATCGTCAGCGACTGGCGCTTTCTCGCGCTGGTGCCGACCATGATCGGCTATCCTGCGATCATGACCGCCTATTTCTTCCATCAGCGATTCATCGCCGAAGTAAAAGGCTGGTCGCTGGAACTGCTTGCCAGCAGCATCACCACATTCGCTCTGGTCTCCGTGGTCGTCGCCATGAGCGCGGGCAGCTTCGTCGACCGTTTCGGCGCGGTGCGTCTCAGCCATTTCTATCTGGCGGGCATGACGGCGGCCTCCATCTGCCTCGCCACGCTCAGCGGGCCGTTTCTGCCGCTTCTGTTCTTCGGATTGATTGGCCTCACATCGGGCTGCACCAACGTGGTGATTGCTGCCGTTCTCGCCGAGTTGTTCGGCACAACGCATCTGGGAAAAATCCGCGCCATTGCAGGCTCGATGATGGTCGTTGCCTCCGCCGCGACACCAGGCGCCATCGGTCTCCTGATCGATGCGGATGTCTCTCTCGAAACGATTGTGCTGGGCTTTGCCGCCTACATGATTCTCGCGGCGGGTACGACCTTCGTGCTGCCRAACCCGAGAGCCCACAGAGAGCCCTCGGGTTTCTAAGCAGAAGCTTTATGCAGCCGGACGATATCCGCCGCGCGCACCCTGCGCTGCAGCGGCGACGAGAGCCGCGAGATCCGGCTTCTCCTCGAAGGCACCCGTGGCCGCAACGAGGCCGCGTGTGTTGTCGAGGTATCCGTCCTCGAGTTCCAGCGCCAGGAAGCGGTCGCGCTCGTAGGGGCCTGGCAGCCAGAGCGCACCCGTCTTGTCCGTCGAGAAGCCGAAGCGCTTGTAGTAAGGCGCATCACCCACCAGCAGCACGGCCTTGTGGCCGAGGTCAGTTGCGCGCTTCACTGACTCGCGCATGAGCTTGCCACCAAGGCCGAGGCTTTGGAGCGCGGGATCGACGGCGAGCGGGCCGAGCATGAGCGCCGGGCGATTCGGGCCGGCACAGACGTGCCAGAGGCGCACCGTGCCGACGATCTCGGCATTCTGCTCGATCACCAGCGACAGGCCGTCGGCGGCCTTGCGGCCTTCGCGCAGACGCTCGCAGGTCTTCTGGAACCGGGCAGGTCCGAAGCAGGCATCGAGAAGCGCTTCGCGCGCTTCGACATCGTGGAAGGATTCTTCACGAATCGTGATCATGGCCGTGGCCTCCCAATACACGTGGGGTGAGCGACAGCCCTCGCACCAACACGAACATCGTGTAGGCCGTCCGGGACAACTTCGTTGGGGTTGATGCCTGCCTCATTACACGAGGCAGGCGGGACGTGAGTTAGATCACGTAAGACTTCAGCGGCGGAAAGCCGTTGAATGCGACCGCCGAGTAGGTGGTCGTGTAGGCACCCGTGCCCTCGATCAGCACCTTGTCGCCGATCTCCAGCGAGAAGGGGAGCATGTAGGGCTCCTTCTCGTAGAGAACGTCGGCCGAGTCACAGGTCGGACCAGCCAGCACGCAAGGCACCATGCGGTCGCCGTCGCGCTCGCTGCGGATCGGGTAGCGGATCGACTCGTCCATCGTCTCGGCGAGACCGCCGAACTTGCCGATGTCGAGATAGACCCAGCGCACCTCGTCCTCGTCGCGGCTCTTCTTCGAGACGAGAACGACCTCGGCCTCGATGATGCCCGCGTTGCCGACCATGCCGCGACCCGGCTCGATGATCGTCTCCGGAATGCGGTTGCCGAAGTGCTTCGACAGCGCACGGAAGATCGACTCGCCATAGGCTTTCACCTGAGGCACCGACTTCAGGTACTTCGTCGGGAAGCCGCCGCCGAGGTTGACCATCGACAGATGGATGCCGCGGTCCGCGCATTCACGGAAGATCGCGGAGGCGGAACCGAGAGCCTGATCCCAGGCTTCCGTGTTGCGCTGCTGCGAGCCCACGTGGAACGACACGCCATAAGCTTCCAGGCCATGACGAACGCCATGCTCGAGCACGTCCACCGCCATTTCCGGCACGCAGCCGAACTTGCGGGAGAGCGGCCACTCGGCGCCGGCGCCGTCGCACAGGATGCGGCAGAACACCTTCACTTCGGAAGCGGCAACACCGGCAGTCTCGGCAGCACGGGCGATCTTCTCGACCTCGACTTCGCAATCGACCGCATAGAGGCGCACGCCAAGCTCAAGCGCGCGAGCGATGTCGCGCTCCTTCTTGATCGTGTTGCCGAAGGAGATGCGGTCGGGCGTCGCGCCGGCATCCAGTGCGAGCTGAATCTCGACCACGGAGGCCGTGTCGAAGCACGAGCCGAGATCGGCCAGAAGCTTCAGGACCTTCGGGTCGGGATTCGCCTTCACGGCGTAGAACACACGCGTGTCGGGAAGCGCCCGGGCAAACTTGGAGTAATTTTCGCGCACGACTTCGAGGTCGACGACAACACACGGGCCGTCCTCGCGTCGGGTACGCAGGAATTCACGAATACGCTCAGTCATGGCGCTCTCCCCACCACAGGTTCAATGGAGGTCTTGTCCAGCCTCCGGATTGAAATCTGAACGGTCAGAACATTCTGCCGTCCGGCGTCAGCGAGGGAAGATGCATCCCGCTTCGTGCGATGGAGACACGCGTAGCGGCGATGGGCTCTTCACCCGACGATGCTGCCGTGGATTGGATGGGGAGTTCCCGTCCGCACGCCTGGCAATGATAAACAAGCCTCTTCGGTGTTGACCTTTGGAGGGCCAACGAGACCAAAAAAGCCCGTTCGTCGTTGCTTTAAGTCGCGTCCCTCGTTGAGAACGAGGTGCGCCGGTTTTCGCCTCCGGCTGCCGGTTAGGGGTATCGAGAGCTAGGATGCTCTCGGGCGGCTGTCCGGCCTCTTGTCCGGATGCCCACCAACCGACACACGACCACAGGCACGTGCGAAATTGGGCAAGAGTGAAATAAGCGCATTCCCCCCGGATCACAATAGCTATTCAGGGTATCCCGGACATTTTTTTAACCCTGTCCGAGCCTGTGTCTTGCTCGCATCACCATTCAGCTTCCATTAAGCGGAACGGGTCCACGGGATCGGGGTTGACGCCCATATTCCTGACTTCAGCTAAGCTCGCCATTTTCCTTATAGAAGAACAGTTCCGCCACCATGATGCACCTGTCCCGCCGACGCCTCCTGCAAAGCTTGCTTGCCGCCACCGCCCTGCCGGCCTGGGCGCAGCAGGCCTCAGCGCAGCAGAACGGGGCGCCGACGCCGAACCCGTTCCGATTCGAGGATGTGGTGCGCCGGGCGCGGGAATTGTCCACCGCCCCCTTCGAGACCGCGCCCACGCAGCTGCCGGAGCCCCTGAACCGGCTCAGCTTCGACGATTACCGCGATATCCGCTTCCGAACGGACAAGGCCCTGCTTGCCTCGGGCAACGGGCCGTTTCGCATGCAGCTGTTCCATCTCGGCTTCCTTTATCAGCGCCCGGTGACGGTCAACATCATCCGCGACGGCGTGCCCACGCCCGTGCCCTACCAGCGCGAGCTGTTCGATTACGGCCGCAACAAGATCGAGCGGCCGCTTCCGGTGAACCTTGGCTTTGCAGGCTTCCGCCTGCATTACCCCCTGAACAACCCGAAAGTGTTCGACGAGCTGATCGCCTTCCTCGGTGCGAGCTATTTCCGCTTCCTCGGCCAGGGTCACAAATACGGCCTCTCGGCACGCGGCCTCGCCATCAATGTGGAAGGCGGAGAGGCGGAGGAGTTTCCGCATTTCCGCGAGTTCTGGATCGAGATGCCCAAGCCCGAGGACGACCGGGCCACAATCTTCGCCCTACTGGACAGCCCCTCGGTCACGGGCGCCTATCGCTTCGTGATCTATCCGTCCAAGGAGACGACGCTGGACGTCACGGCCACGCTGTTCCCGCGCCAGCGGATCGAGAATGTGGGCCTTGCTCCCCTCACCTCCATGTATTTCGAAGGCGAAAACGACCGCAAGCCCACGGACGATTACCGCCAGGAAATTCACGATTCGGACGGATTGCTGATGCAATCGGGGCGCGGCGAGTGGATCTGGCGCCCCTTACGTAACTCGAGCCGCAAGGCCATTTCATCCTTCAGCGACAATAATCCGCGCGGCTTCGGCCTCATGCAGCGCGACCGGGTGTTCGAGAATTACCAGGACCTGGAAGCCAGCTATCACCAGCGCCCGGGCTACTGGGTCGAGCCCATCGGCGAATGGGGCGAGGGATTTGTGGAGCTGGTGGAGCTTCCGACACCGGACGAGACCCATGACAACATCGTGGCCTATTGGCAGCCTGCGCGTCCCTACGAGCAGGGCCAGGAGGTCACCCTCTCCTACCGCCTGCGGGCTGCGGGCGCCATCGGCGCGATGCATCCCGGGGGCAAGGCGATCAACACCTTCCAGACCCCGCCCCGCGCCAGCGGATCGAACGGCCCCAGCGACCGCACACACCGGCGCTTCATCATCGACTTCGCCGGCGGCAACCTGCCCTATTATTTCAACGCGCCGGATCAGGTGCAGCTCGTTCCCTCGACCTCGGCCGGCCAGATCACCAACACTTTCCTCATGCCCAACGATCACACCGAAGGATTCCGTGCCGCCATTGACGTGAAGCTGGAGCCGGGCCAGTCCACCGATCTGCGCGCCTTCTTGAAGGCCGGAAACCGGACGCTGACGGAAACCTGGACCTATCCTTGGTCGGTGGAGTGATTCTGAGGCTTCGCCATCCCGGACAGTATGAGCCGATCCGGGATCGTGCGCGGAATAAGGCCAAGGACGACAGTGCTTGCCAAGCACGTCTGAACCGCGCAGAAGCTCTGCCTTGAGGGCAGGCCCATGCCTGCAGGTGTCAAGAGGTGAGCGATGAAGCTGAACGCTTGGTTGGCTGGTTTTCTAGCAATATGCCTTGGCGGCGGCGCCATGGCACAGACACCACTGCGGGAGGTCACCTTCGGCACCAACTGGCTCGCGCAAGCCGAGCATGGCGGCTACTACCAGGCTCTCGCCGACGGCACCTATGAGAAGTACGGCCTGAAGGTGACCATCGTTCCCGGCGGCCCACGGGCGAACAACCGCATGCTCATGAGCGTCGGCAAGCTCGACTTCTATATGGGCGGCAGCCTCATTCAGTCCTTCTCGGCTGTCGAGAAGAACATTCCCACGCTCGTCGTCGCGGCCCATTTCCAGAAAGAGCCGCAGGTTCTTCTCAGCCATCCGGGCCAGGGCCTCGACACCTTCGCGGATCTGAAGAAGTCGAACGACATTCTTCTGTCGAAGGACGGCTTCGCCACCTTCTATCAGTGGATGAAGGTCGAGTTCGGTTTCAAGGACGAGCAGATGAAGCCCTATGGCTTCAATCCGGCTCCTTTCATCGCCAACAAGCAAGCCGTGCAGCAGGGCTATGTGACGTCCGAACCGCTCGTCATCGAGAAGGCCGCAGGCTTCAAGCCGAACGTATTCCTGCTCGCAGATCACGGTTTCAGCACTTACTCGACCACGGTCGAGACGCGCCGCGAGATCGTGGAGAAGGATCCCGATCTGGTGCAGCGTTTCGTCGACGCCTCGACCATCGGCTGGTATAATTACCTTTATGGCGACAGCGCCAAGGCGGACGCACTCATCAAGCGCGACAATCCGGAGATGACGGACGAGCTGCTCGCCTATTCGCGCGCCAAGATGAAGGAATACGGCATCGTCGATTCAGGAGATACCGCGACGCTCGGCATCGGCGCCATGTCGGATGCGCGCATGAAGGACTTCTTCGAGAAAATGGTGAAGGCTGGTCTCTTCAAAGCCGATCTCGACTACACGAAAGCTTATACCCTGCAATTCGTGAACAAGGGCGTCGGCCTCGATCTCAGGAAGCAATAAGGATTGCGCATTGCGCAGCGTCGCATATCCCATAGGTGAGCCTGCTTCCACGCTCGTGTCCCTGCACGGCATCTCGAAAATATTTGCCAATGGCGTGGCTGCGCTCGAAGACTTCAGCCTCGATGTGCGTGCGGGAGATTTCATCTCGCTTCTTGGGCCGTCGGGATGTGGAAAATCGACAGCGCTCCGCCTAATCGCAGCCCTTGCCAATCCGACATCCGGCAGCATCGATTGGCCAGGAGCATTGCAGGAGGATCATCGCAGCGAGATCGGTTTCGTTTTTCAGGAACCGACCCTGATGCCTTGGGCCAATGTGGCCGATAACGTATGGCTGCCCCTGCGCCTGCGCGGCATCTCGAAGCGCGATGCGAAAGATAGGATTGCGGAATGCCTTTCCCTTGTGGGATTGCAGGATTTCGCGAAGGCCTATCCGCGCGAGCTTTCCGGCGGCATGAAGATGCGCGTGTCGATTGCCCGCGCCCTGATCGTCCAGCCGAAGCTGCTGCTGATGGATGAGCCGTTCGCAGCGCTCGACGAGATCACGCGCTTCAAGTTGAATGACGACCTTCTTGAGCTTCAGAACACGCTCCGCTGCACCATCGTGTTCGTGACGCATTCCGTTTACGAGAGCGCCTATCTTTCGAACCGCATCGCCATCCTGTCGCCGCGCCCCGGCCGCATCGTCGCGGAGATCGCGGGCGAGCCGCAAAGCGCGCGCGGCAGCGAGTTCCGCACCAGCCTGCGCTACGCTGAACTCTGCCGCGATGTCTCCCACGCTCTCATGACGGCGATGCATGGCGAGGATCTGCGATGATCCTTGCCCGTAACGCGCTTAAGGTATTTCTACCAATCACCGTCATTCTATTGGCTGTCGTAGCCTGGGAAGCAACTGTCCGCCTCCAGGATATTCCGCCCTATATCCTGCCCGCGCCGAGCCTGATCGCCGCGACGATGTGGAGCGACCGAGCGCTCCTGTCCGCATCTCTTCTGGTAACGGTCGAGACTACACTCATTGCACTTGCTCTCGCGGTGGTCGGCGGCGTGGCGCTCGCCGTTATTTTGAGCCTCTCGCGCGTCGTCGAATATTCGCTCTATCCTTTTGCCGTCGTTCTGCAGGTGACGCCTGTCATCGCCATCGCGCCCCTGCTTCTCATTTATATGCGGCAGGATCTGGCGGTGCTGGCCTGCGCTTGGCTCGTCGCTTTCTTCCCCATGCTGTCCAACACCATGCTGGGGTTGCAATCCGTCGACAGGAATCTCCTGGAGCTGTTTCAGCTCTACGGCGCTCCCGCGCGCCAGGATTGGACGGCCCGCCTGCAAGTGCGCCTCAAGTCGCTCTGGTATCTGCGCCGCCCTGCGGCCCTGCCGGCCTTCCTGGCGGGTTTGCGGATTGCAGGCGGATTGTCCCTCGTCGGTGCTGTGGTGGCGGAAATGGCGGCAGGTTCCGCAGGGGCAGGTTCGGGCCTCGCCTATCGCATCATCGAAAGCCAGTACCGTCTCAACATTCCCCGCCTCTTCGCAGCTCTTGTCCTCTTGGCGGCTTTAGGCGTTACTCTATTTCTATCGTTAAGTGCCCTCACCCAGATTCTCCTGCGGCGGTGGCATGAAAGCGCTGTGTCCCGGAGCACCTGATCGGCATTTCCCTCTGTGGGTTTTCCGATTTCCAGTCGGCCTGTCATTGAAACGTCATGAGTTCCTGCTCATGGTGCTGCACAGTCGCTCACAATGGGGGAAGACATGGACAAGGACGTCGTGCATCCGGGCGTCAAAAGCGTCGGCTGGGCCCTGGTCCAAACCTCACGCCTCCATCGCAGCCGCACGGGCGACAAGCTCTCGGAGCTGGGTCTTTTCGCCGGCCAGGAGCAAGTTCTCCAGGCTCTCGCAAGCTCCGGCCCCATGACCATGGGCGATCTCGCCGCCATCCTGCGCGTGCGTCCGCCCACGGCCTCGAAGACGGTGTCCCGTCTCTCCTCCCTGAAGCTCGTCGAGCGCCATACGGAGCCCGGCGATGCGCGTGTCGTGCGCGTGAAGCTCACCAAGGAAGGCAAGCGCAAGGCCGCCTCCATCGACGCAATCTGGGCCGAGGTCGAGGGGGAACTTCTCGCGGGCTTCGACAACAAGGATCGCAAGCGCCTTCGCAAGCTCCTGCGCAAGGCCGCCAAGAACCTCGCCGGTCTCACCGGCGCCGACCAGAGCGGTTTCGAATCCGATGACGACCTGGAAGATCTCGGAAGCGAAGAGCCCGTCATGGCTGTAACGGCCTGACTGCCCGCGCGACCTCTGCCTTTGGCGCAGGAGGGTCGTGCGGCATTGGCACTCGTGCGGCAAAGGCTAAGCGGCTAGCATCGCCGCAATGGCCGACACCGCACTCTCCTCGTTTTCCGACGAATCCCAACATTACCGCCGCCGCTGGACAGGCATCGCGCTCATGTGCGCGACCCTTATCTGTTTCTCGGGTACGGACGCCCTGGCGAAATGGGTCAACCAATCCATGGACCCCCTCGTCACTGTCTGGGCGCGCTACCTGTCGGGCGCCCTCCTGACGGCGCTCGTCATCAACCCGCGCACCAAGCCCGGCGTCCTGCGGTCCCGGAGGCTCCCACTGCAACTCTTGCGCTCCTGCCTTCTGTTCAGCACGACCATCTGCAACTTCATTGCCCTCAAGTATCTACAGCTCGTCGAGACGACCTCGATCACCTTTTCCACACCGCTCATCGTGGCCCTTCTGGCCGGGCCCTTTCTCGGGGAATGGGTCGGCATGCGCCGCCTGATCGCCATCGGCGTCGGTTTTATCGGAATTCTCGTCATCACGCGGCCCGGCATGGGCACGATGCATCCGGCCGTTCTGCTCTGCATCGCCAGCGCGGTCTGCTATGCGCTCTACGTCATCGTCACGCGCATGCTCGCTTCCACCGACTCCACAGCGACCACGACGATCTATTCGAGCGTTGCCGGGGTCGTTCTCATGACCCCCGTCATGCCCTTCTTCTGGACGACGCCTCCCAGCCTCTCCACCTGGATCGGCCTGATCTCGGTCGGCGCGATAGCCTCCTTCGGGCACTGGCTCCTGGTGATGGCCCATGCCCGGGCGCCTGCGGCGGTCCTCGCGCCCTTCATCTATACCCAGATCGTGTGGATGCTGGCCCTGGGCTACATCATCTTCGGCGACTGGCCGGACCCATGGACCTTTGTCGGGGCTGGCATCGTCATCGCATCGGGGCTTTACTTGCTCTCCCGCGAACGCATCAAGAAAGCAGCATGAGCGACGCCCCCATCAGCACTCTTCCCGGCATCGGTTCCGCAACCCAGGAGCGGCTTGCAGAAGCTGGAATCCGCACGGTCGGCGAACTCCGGTCCATCGGCCCGGTGGAGGCCTATCGACGCATCAAGTTCATGATGCCGCGTCAGGTGAGCCTCAACGCACTTTATGCTCTCGAGGCAGGCCTGCGTGGTTGCCATTGGCTCGACCTGCCCCAGGATGTGAAGGCAGCGCTCCAGCGGGAAGCCGGGATGATCGACGAAGCCATGCGACGCGGAGCAGCCGCCCGCTGCGTCATCGGCTAACAGCGAAAACACTTGGGGAGAAAGCCATGAGCAAAGCCGATATTCTGATGACCGCGCCCATGATGCCCATCGTCATCGAGGCGCTGGACAAGGCCTTCACCCTGCACCGCCTGTGGGAGCATGGCGACCCTGAGACCTATTTGCGCGACATCGGCCCACGAATTCGCGGCGTTGCCACCAGCACGCTCTACGCGCGCATGGACCGCACCTTGTTCGAAAGCCTGCCGAACCTCGAGATCGTTTCGAGCTTCGGCGTCGGCTACGACAATGTGGACGTGGCAGAGGCAGCGATCCGCAAGATCATCGTCACCAATACCCCGGATGTGCTCAACGACGAGGTCGCCGACCTTACCCTCGGACTCCTGCTCGCAACCTTACGCAAAATTCCCCAGGCAGACCGATACTTGCGCGAAGGCCAATGGCTGAAGGCGTCATTCCCGCTGTCGCCGACACTGCGCGGTCGCAAGGTCGGCATTATCGGCCTGGGGCGCATCGGCAAGGCCATCGCCAGGCGGCTCGAAGGCTTCGGCATAACCATCGCCTATCATGGCCGCAACCGGCAGGCCGATGTCGCTTACGCCTATCACCCGACGCTGCTGGGCATGGCGGAAGATTGCGACGTTCTCATCGCCATCACGCCGGGCGGTGCTGCTACGCAAAATCTCATCAATGCCGAAATCCTCAAGGCACTTGGCCCGAACGGCGTACTCATCAACGTGGCGCGCGGCAGCGTCGTGGATGAAGAGGCGCTGATCGACGCCCTGCAATCCGGAACGATTCTCGCCGCAGGCCTCGATGTCTATCCGGACGAGCCCCGCGTTCGCCAGGAGCTGATCGACATGGAGCACGTGGTGCTCCTGCCCCACATCGCCTCCGCCTCCGTTCACACCCGCAACGCCATGGGCCAGCTCGTCGCCGACAATCTGGTATCGTGGTTCGACGGAAAAGGTCCGCTCACGCCAGTGGCTGAAACGCCGTATCCGTAGGCCTAAAGCGCGAACCCGCCATCGACCAGATGAATATGGCCGGTCGTGTAGCTCGCTTCATCCGATGCAAGATAGACGGCAAGAGCCGCCACTTCCTCAGGCGTGCCGAGCCGTCCCATCGGCTGGCGATCGATGAAGGCTTGGCGCACAGCCTCGACGCTTTGTCCTGAACTTTTCGCCTGCGAATCGATGCGCTCGTCGAGCGAGGGCGATTGCACCGTGCCGGGGCAGATGGCGTTGGCGCGAATGCCGCGTCTGATGAAATCGGCGGCGACGGATTTCGTCAGGCCGATTACCGCTGCCTTCGTCGCGCCGTAGGCATAGCGGTTCGGAATGCCGCGAACAGACGAAGCGCCGGATGCGATATTGACGATGGAGCCGCTGCCCTTGTCGAGCATGCCGGGCAACACCGCCTTGATCATGCGGTGCATGGATTTCACGTTCAGGTCGAACGAGAAATCCCAATCCGCATCGGAGCAATCGAGAATGCTGCCGTGATGGACATAACCCGCCGCGTTGACGAGCACATCAAAGGGACCGGCGTCAGTGACCAGCGCCGCGATGTCGGTGCTTGAGAGAACGTCGAGCCTGCGGCACTGCGCTCCCTCAAGTCCTTGCAGCTTCGCAACGTCGAGATCGGTTGCCCAGACCGTCGCGCCTTCGCGCAGGAAAGCCTGTGCGATGGCGCGCCCGATCCCCTGCCCCGCAGCCGTCACGAGTGCCGTCTTGCCTTTGAGCCGATCCGTCATGGCAGCACCGAGCTAGTGGTTGTCGCGCGGCACGCCGAAGGTCTGGGCGACCTTCTGATACTTCACAGCGGGCTTGAGCGTCATGCCCTCAGAGAGCTGATCGACCATCGAACGCTGGATCTCCTGCCACGGGGTCTGGCTTGCCGGATAGGCAAAGCCGCCGCGCGCCTCCAGATCCGCGCGCCGCCGCTGCAACTCTTCCGCGGAGAGCAGAATATCGGCGCTGCGCTTGTTGAGATCGATGCGCACGCGGTCACCCGATTGCAGCAGCGCGAGCCCGCCGCCTATCGCAGCTTCCGGAGACGCGTTGAGGATCGACGGCGTGCCGGACGTACCGGACTGGCGCCCGTCACCGATACAGGGGAGCGACAGCACACCGCGCCGGATGAGCGCGCCGGGCGGCTGCATGTTCACCACCTCCGCCGCGCCCGGATAACCGATGGGACCAGCGCCGCGCATGATGAGGATCGTGTGCTCGTCGATATCGAGAGAAGGATCGTCGATGCGGTGGTGATAATCCTCAGGCCCATCGAACACGACGACGCGACCCTCGAACGCATTCGGATCGTCGGGATTGTTGAGATAGCGTTCCTGGAATTCCGGGCTGATCACGCTCGTCTTCATGATCGCGGAATCGAACAGCGTGCCCTTGAGATTCAGGAAGCCCGCCTTCTCCTTCAACGGATTGTCGTAGGAGCGGATCACATCGTGATCCCAGGTGAACTTGCCCGTGCAGTTCTCGCCGATGGTGGTGCCGGTGCACGTGAGGGCATTCTCGTGAATCTTGCCCGCGCCGATCAGCTCGGCCATCACCGCAGGCAGGCCGCCCGCGCGGTAGTATTCCTCGCCGAGATATTCGCCCGCCGGCTGCACATTGACCAAGAGCGGTATCTCGAAGCCGATCCGCTCCCAATCGTCGCAATCGAGCGGCACGCCGATATGCTTGGCGATAGCATTGATGTGAACCGGTGCATTGGTGGAGCCGCCGATGGCCGCGTTGGCGACGATCGCGTTCTCGAACGCCTCGCGGGTCATGATGTCGGAAGGCTTCAGATCCTCCCACACCATGTCGACGATGCGCAGGCCCGTTTCAAAAGCCATCTGTCCGCGCTCGCGGTAAGGCGCGGGGACGGCGGCCGAGCCCGGCAGCGACATGCCGAGCGCCTCGGCCAGCGCGTTCATGGTCGAGGCCGTGCCCATGGTGTTGCAATGGCCGACGGAGGGTGCGGACGATCCCACGATGTCGATGAATTGCTGATAATCGATATCGCCGGCGGCATGGCGCTCGCGTGCCTTCCACACGATGGTGCCGGAGCCCGTGCGCTCGCCATGGTGCCAGCCGTTGAGCATGGGGCCGACATTGAGCGAGATCGCCGGAATATTCACGGTAGCCGCTGCCATGATGCAGGCGGGCATGGTCTTGTCGCAACCGGTGAGCAGCACCACGCCGTCGAGCGGATAGCCGTAGAGAACCTCGACCAGGGAGAGATAGGCCAGGTTGCGGTCGAGGCAGGCAGTGGGACGTTTGCCGGTCTCCTGGATGGGATGGCACGGGAACTCGAAGGGCACCCCGCCTGCGGCCGTGATGCCGTCGCGAACGCGCTTGGCAAGCTCGATGTGATGCCGGTTGCAGGGGGACAGATCCGAGCCGGTCTGGGCGATGCCGATGATCGGCTTCTTGCCCTGCAGCTCCCTGCCCGTCAGGCCGAAATTCAGGTAGCGCTCCAGATAGAGCGCGGTCATGCCCGGATTATCCGGATTGTCGAACCAGAGCCGTGAGCGGAGCTGATCGGGTGTRCGGCGGTGAGGCTTTCCAGCCATTCTATGCTCCTCTTAAATTCTTAAAGGCCATCGGTCTTGATCTGGGGCGAAACAGGAACCGGAAAACCGGCGCGGCTGAAGAACCGTTCCTGTACCGCCACCCTTCGGCAGCACTCGAAAGCGAAATGCTGTCTCATGCAAGCCGACTTTCGAATAAATCATACAAATAGAATTGTAATGTTGTTTCGAAAAACGCTTCCGGCTATGGTGCCGTAACCTGAAACGCCCTGGCCGGTCATGCTCAAACAGACATTGCTCTTCGCTCTCGCTTCATTCATCCCTGCATCGGCCTTGGCCGAAACATGCCCCAATGCCAAAACGGCCAAGCAGGGCTTCGTTCTGGAGCGGCAAGGCACACGCGCCGAGGTGCGCCAGGCCTCCGACCATTTCGTCCATGTGACGAACCTCTATCCGGGCGGCAAGAAGCAGGACGTCGTCTATTACAAGGGACTGCTTCCCATCAGCCGCTTCGATGAGACAACGCAGAGCATCTCGATTCCGGTTTCAGAGCTGAGAACCATTTTTCCGCTCGCCCTCAAAGCTCGCAGGGCAGTGACCTACGCCCCCGCCACGCCCAGCAAAGTGGGTGCCCTGATCTCCCTGGAGCTGACGGTCATCGGACTGGAGGAGCTTGAGCTTGGGCCCTGCACTTACGAGGTCTACGCGGTCCACAACCGCTATATGAACGCGGAAGGCAGGACGACCTCGGAGCATACGGATCTCTATTCACCCGATCTCGGCTTCCTCATCGGCAAGCGCTATCACGAGAAAGGCGGCGCGCAGACTCTGGTGAAGTATCAGAGCATCAAGCCGCTCGGGCGGACTCCGTTCTGACGAATCAGCCCAAAGAATCCGCCGTCTCGTCGATCTGACGGCGGGTCGAGGGATCGAGGTCGAGCGCTTCGGCGAGCTGGTGGAGAAATTCCCGTTCCTGCATCGTGTCGGGGTCGATGGCGATGCGGGCTGCTGCATAGACCTGCGCCGCCAATTCGGGATCGTTGACGTTCGCCGCGAGTTCCTCGACATCCGCAGGCGAGGCCATTTCCGTGTCGAGCCAGCGGCTCGAATCCGGGTCGATCCCGGCCTCCATCAGCCCTTTGACGATTCGGGCCCGCTCAGCCTCATCGATATGCCCATCCGAGGAGGCTGCTGCGACCATTGTTTTGAGAAACAGCAGCGCATCGTCCTCGGTCTGTGAAACCGGGTGGAACCGCGACTGCTCGGGCGGGCTGATAGCTTCGCTCGTTGCCGAGCCGCCGGCCAATGCCGGAGTGGTGCCTTGCGTGCCGCCGATTTCTTTGCTGCCCTGGTGGCTTTGGTACGCCCGGTAGGCGAGCCCGCCGATCACCGCGAGGCCGCCCAGCTTCACGAGGCTGCCCGTGAGCTTGCCCTTCTTGCGCCCTTTGAACAGAAGTCCGGCCAAGCCGACAAGCGCGGCCTGCGTAAGGCCCGGATGCTGAGCCGCGAGATCCTTGGCTTTCTGCAGCAATTGCTCAGGCGACTGGCCGCTCAGTTGGCGAACATTCTGTTCCAGCTGCTCGCGCATGCCCGGCTGGCGGCTGGCTGTCTGGGTGCCGGCGGTTTCAGGCCGATCCTGATGCTGGTCCGAGCGGCTGACGGCGCCGACGAATGCATCCAACAATTTCCGGTAATCGACCATAAATTCCTCCTGTCACCTGCGGGCTGGCAAGTACACAACGGAGGCGCCGGGGAATGGTTCAGGTTTAGGCGCGCAGGCCCGCCGCCTGAGAAGCGAGCCGCCTGACGGCTCCCATGTCGCCGGACTTCAAGGCATCTGCGGGGGTTACCCAAGTGCCGCCGACGCAGGCCACATTCGGCAATGCGAGGTAGGAACCGGCATTAGCGGCGTCGATGCCGCCTGTCGGGCAGAAGGAGAGTTGCGGCAGAGGCCCGTGAACGCCCTTGAGCCAGGCTGTGCCGCCGGAGGCGGCCGCGGGGAAGAACTTCAGAAACTGGAAGCCCAGGCTTGCAAGGGCCATGGCTTCCGACACGGTCGCGCAGCCCGGCATTACCGGGATGGGAGAGGCGCTCAAAGCTTCGGCCAATTTCGGAGGCGTACCCGGCGTCACGATGAACTTGGCCCCCGCATCGGCCACTTCGCCGATCTGGCTGGCGTGAAGGATCGTACCGGCGGCCACGATGGCATCGGGCACGGCCTTGGCGATGGCGTTGATCGCATCGAGCGCGGCGGGCGTCCGCAAGGTAACCTCGATCACGAACRATCCGGATTCGACCAGGGCCTGCGCGAGATCGATGCTGACTCGGGCATCACTGATAGTGACGACCGGCACAACGGGCGAGCGGCTCACATAATTCCGAAGGGCGGATGTGTGGGCTGCCGTCATCGTGCTGTCTCCTCGCTGGTCATTCAAGCGACCCTATCTTAGGAGGAGCCCCGACGGATATCCATGGCTTTGTTCTTAACCCCTAGCCGGGATCGTTCGCCAGTTCCCATACGGCGTCGGCAAGAACGCGCGCGCCTGCCGTGAGATGCTCGGGCTCGGCCCACTCGGCGGGATTGTGGGAGATCCCCTCCCGGCACGGCACAAAGATCATGCCGGTGGGGCAGAAATAATGGAGCTGGCGGGCATCGTGGCCAGCTGCCGAATAGATATCCGTGCAGGGAATGCCGATCCGCTCCGCCGCCTGGGCAATGCTTGCCCGCACATGTTCGGAGAAGGCGAGCGACGGCGCATGGGCGATCTGCTTCAGCTCGACTTCGCACGGCCCCTTCTCGGCCTCGACGATGCGACGGATATCCTGATCGACGCGATCAACGACCGCGTTGTTCGGGTGACGCAGATCGATGGAAAAGAAAACCTCTGACGGAACGACGGAGGGTGCATTGGGCGTGACGTTGAAAAGACCCACCGTCAGCATCGTGTCTGAGGGCTCGAGCGCCGCATTGTCGATGGCGGCGATCATGCGCACGGCTGCCATCAAGGCATCCTTGCGCTCGGCGCGCAAAGCCGTGCCGGCATGAGCGGCCTCGCCGCGCACCCTGACACGATAACGGCGAGTGCCCTGGATGCCGGTGACGACGCCCACGGGAATGCCGAGCTTTTCCAGGATCGGCCCCTGCTCGATATGCGGCTCCAGGAAAGCGGCGACGGAAAATCCGAATGGACGATGCGGTACATCCACATCCGTCGCGAGCACGGCCTTTGCCGCCTCCTTCACCGTGATGCCATCGGCGTCCTGCACCTGATGCAGAACGTCGATGCTCTTGACGCCCGTGAAGGCTTCGGACCCGGTCATGCCCGGCGCGAAGCGCGATCCTTCCTCATTGGTCCAGGCCACGACCTCGATGGAGCGCAGCGGCTTTTCGCCTCGGCCGAGAATGGCCTGCACGGCTTCGAGCCCTGCCAGAACTCCGAACACGCCATCGAACTTTCCGCCCGTGGGCTGGGAATCGATATGCGAGCCCGCGAGCACCGGCGGCAGGCTCGGATCGCGTCCATCGAGACGCAGGAAGAGATTGGCGGCCGCATCGGTGAATGGATGCAGCCCCAACTCGCGACCCCACGCAACAAGCCGGGCGCGCGCCTGAGCCTCGATGGGCGACAGGGCGGGCCTGTCGACGCCGCCATCTTCCCGCGCGCCGAAGCGGGCGAGGTCCATGTGGCGATCCCATAGCCGGGATCCATCGACGAAATCGGAAGGGCGCTTGCTCGGCTGTTGCATGCAGGCTTACTCGGTTCGCATGATCTGGGCGGGATTGGCGCGCGGATCGCGCACGTCCCAACGACCGGCTTCGACCTGGGCGAGGAATTCGGCGACGATGCGGTTGAACATCTCCGGCTCTTCCAGATTTAGGGTGTGCCCGGCCTTGGGGAAGATCGACAGACCGCAGCGCGGAATCGTCTTCTTCAAATAGACGCCCGGCTGGATGCAGTGATCGTCCTCATCGCCCGCCATCACGAGAACCGGCACCGGCAGAGCCTTCAGCTCCGCTTCGAGATCGTAAAGCGAAGGCCTGCGCATCTGCACGCCGCGCATCGTATTGGCCGCGCCGAGGTTCGAATGCTTGCCGAGGCGATCCGCGAACAGTTGCCAGCCGCGCGGGTCCTTGTTCTGGAACTGCACGCGCGAAGCGCCTTCCGCGTATGTCGGCGCAAACTTCTCCGCGCCGAGTTCCTGAAAATTTTTCGCAACCGTTTCCGAGATGCCGCGGAAATATTCCTCGTGCTCTTTCTCCGCGCCATAGCCTGCGCCGGCGACGACGGCGGAGAGAATCCGGTCGGGATGGCGCAGAGCCGCATGCAGGCACGCGAAGCCGCCCATGGAGAGCCCCACGATGTGGGCCTTCTCGATTCCCGCCGCACTCATAACATCGACGATGTCGTCCGCAGCGCGCGCCTGCGAATACATCTCCACATCGTCAGGAATGTCGGACGGCGCATAGCCGCGCGCCGCATAGGTGATGACCTGATGGCGGCGCGAGAAGTAGTTGAGCTGTGGCTCCCAGCTCCAGTGGTTTCCGCCGAATTCGTGGACGAAAATGATTGGTGTGCCGGAACCGGCGCTCTCGTAGAAGAGCTGGACGCCGTCGCTGGTCTTGGCGAATGCCATGTCTATCCCCTCAGATGATCGAACGACGCGACGCGATGCCGCCATCGACCGTGAAGATCGTGCCTGAGGTGTAGCCCGAGCGGTAGGATGCCAGAAACACGATGAGATCGGTGATCTCATGCAGGTGCGCGGGCCGCTTCAGTGGATAGCGGTCGAGGAGCTCGGTATAACGGCTCTCATCGCCGTGCCAGTCCTTCGCGCGTTTCTTGAGCATGTTGTAGATGCGGTCCGTATCGACGGGGCCGGGATTCACGCCGACAACGCGGATGTTGTCGTCGAGGCTGTGGCCGCCCATGGCGCGGGTGAACGCCATGAGGCTCGCATTGCCGGTGGTGCCGGCAACATATTTTGGATCGAAGACCTCGCCGCCATTGCCGATATTGTTGATGATGATGCCGCCGCCGCGCTGCTTCATGCGCGCATAGACTTCACGGGTGAGGTTGATGTAACCGAACACCTTCAGCTCCCATCCCTCACGCCATTTCTGCTCATCCACGTCCCAGAGGCTGCCGCTGGGAATGACGCCCGCGTTGTTGACGAGAATATCGATATCGCCGGCGGCCTCGACCACCTGCGCGATGGCGCCCTTCTGCGTCATGTCGAGAGGCTGGATGGTCACGTTGACAGGATGCTTGGCGAGAATTTCGGCCTTGATGGTCTCCAGCCGATCCGCAGAGCGTGCGACGAGATGCACGTCGCAGCCCTCCTCCGCGAAAGCCCTGGCAAGGCCTTCACCGATGCCCTGCGATGCGCCGGTGATCAAAACCTTCTTGCCGTTCAATCCTAGATCCATCTTCGAGTCTCCTGATATGTCTTATTGCAATTGATCGTGTGTCCGGCGCAGCGCGTCAGAAAAGTTTGACGTCTTCGTTGCGCCCGCGAGCGCGCTCGACCATGCCGGGAAGCAGATCGACGAACTCCTCGATCCATGCGGACGGCACGCTGGTGCTGACCTTCACGAAGCGGTCGCCGAAGGTGGGCGTGTGGTAGGCCCCCTGACGGATCATGATGTTGCGCTGCTGGTATTCGGCGACGAGCGCTTCCGGCGCGATGCCTGCGCCTTGTGTTTCGAGTACGATGAAGTTGCCGTTAGAGGGATAGACCGGCATCCGCAATCCTGGGATCTTGTCGGAGGCTTCCTTGATCAGCCTCTGATTGTTGCGCTGGTTGGCGAGAACGGCTGGGAACCACTCAGGCTTGACGCGCAGGCCCGCTGCTGCGGCGCGTTGCGCGAAGATGCTGGAGCCTAAGTTGTTGGGCGGCGCGCTTGCGAGCTTCTCGACGACGTCGCTGCTGGAGACGATGGCGCCGACCCGCAGGCCCGCAAGGCCGAGCCATTTAGAGAAGCTGTAGACAGTCAGCGTCTTCTCGGGATAGCGCGTCGCGGCGAGCGTGTGGTCATAGGCGAAATGCCGGTAGGTGCAGTCGTGGATAAGATACGCACCCGCGCTGCGGACGATCTCGACGATGGCGTCAATCTCGGCAGCGGTGCAGGCGGTGCCCAGCGGATTGTTGGGATCGACGAGATAAACCACCTTCGTCTTCGGCGTAATCGCAGCGGCCAGACGCTCGGGTGCGAGACGATAACCGTATTCATCGCCATAGATCGGGATCTGCTTCACTGTCGCGCCGACCGAGCGCGCGAAAGCCATCGGCCAGTTCCATGTCGGGTCCGTCGTGATGAATTCGTCACCGGGGCCGAGCAGGGTATGGCAGGCATGATAGAGCGATGCCACCGCGCCGTCCGAGACGAGCGCCGATAGCCCCTCAAGTCCAAGATCGGCAAGGATGCCGGCGCGGAGTTCCTCGAGCCCGGCGGGCGGTGCATAGATGTGGAACTCCTCGTCGCGGATGCAGCGCTCCATGGCCTCGATGACGGCGGGATGCAGCTTGGAGTGATTTGTATTTTGCCCAAGCCACTTCAGATCCGGCGTGTTCACCAACCGATCGAAATGAGCGTTGCGGGCCTCAAAAACCTTCATGGAAGAGCGTCTCCAGTTGGCGCGTCGCGGCAGCGTGCTTTCCGGGCATGAGGCGCTACGTGCACATTATTTACGCACTTGCACACCAAATAACCGAGAAGCTGGGATAGTTCGTTCAATTAATCCCACATCTGGCATACCATCAAGAGGATTTTTGTATAATTTGTTCTTGCCCATCATCTGATTTCGATCAAAGATGACGTTAGGGGCGGTATGCCGGCGCCAGAGACCGGCTTCTCGTAACGCCTCACTGAGAGAGGAACAGGTCTATGCCGTATTCACGTCGTGATGTTCTCAAAGGGATCGGAGCCGCCGGATTGGCGGCAGGCAGCGTGCACCTCGCAACCCCGGCGATCTCGCAGGGGCTGACCAAGGTCACGTTCACCACCTCGTGGATTCCGGAAGGCCCCAATCTGTTCGCCTATGTCGCGCGGGATCGCGGCTTCTGGAAGAAGCACGGTCTGGATGTCAGCGTCGCCCGCGGCTCCGGTTCGGGCTCGGCCGCGCAGGCCGTCAGCGCCGGCACCTTCGATTTCGGCATGGCCGCAACGCCGACAGTCATCGTGCAGGCCGCGAAGAAGCTGCCCATCACCTGCATCGGCCAGGTGAACTATGACGCCCTCATGGGCATCGGCGTTCTCTCGAGTTCTCCGATCAAGACTCCGAAGGATCTCGAAGGCAAGAAGCTCGGCGCCAGCGTCAGCTCGGGCGAGTATCCGTTCCTTCCCTTGTATGCCAGCAAGGCCGGCTTCGATCTGTCGAAGGTGCAGCTCGTGCAGGTGGACAGCAAGGTTCGCGAGCGCTCGCTGGTCGAGAAGCAGGTCGATGCGGCGGCAGCCTTCGCCACGAGCACGATTCCCTCGCTTGCACCGCTCGGCACGGATGTGCGCTTCATGTTGTACCGGGATGCCGGGATCGAGTTCTACGGCCAGTCCCTGACCACGCAGCCGCAGAAGATCGAGAAGGATGCGAATCTATGCGCGGCCTTCGTGGAAGGCGCGATGGAAGCGATCAAGTTCACGATGACGAATTTCGACGAGGCGGTCGAGATTTTCCTGAAAGCCAACAGCGAAGTGGCGATCAGCTCCACCGGCAAGGAATATTCCCGCATCGGGCTCGGCCTCACGAACCTGACCAATCTCGTTCCCGAAGTGAAGGAGCATGGCTTCGGTTATGCCGATCCGCAAAAGGTCGGAACGATGACGGATCTCGTCATGCAATACGCGGCCGGCGATCAGACGACACGCCCGGATGTGGCGAGCCTCTTCACGAACAAGTTCGTCGGAAAGGTGAAGCTGTCGGCCGATGAGCTGGCGGCGGCAGAAAAGAATGCGGCGGCATTCCGCAAATATGTTGCTTGATCCAGCCCTGAGGGATGAGATGGCTTTGACGTTGATGAAATCTGAGAGGGCTGGCATGGACCAGCCCCTCGTATCCGTGCGTTCCGTTCAAAAGACCTACTTCGGCCGCCAGGGGCCCATCCACGCCGTGGCCTCGGCATCGCTCGATGTTCAGCGCGGTGAATTCGTTTCGCTCCTGGGGCCTAGCGGCTGCGGCAAGAGCACCTTACTGATGATGATTGCCGGGTTGGAAAATCCGACCTCGGGCGAGATCGAGCTCGCCGGCGCACCTGTCGCGACGCCCCGGCGCGATATCGGCATCATCTTTCAGGATGCCACGCTGCTGCCGTGGAAGACCTCGCTCGAGAACGTCCTGTTCCCCATCAAGATCCTGAAGCTTCCGATGGCTCAATATCGCGACAGGGCTCACGAACTGCTCAAGATGGTCGGGCTGTCGGGCTTCGAGCACAAGAAGCCCGGCGAGCTCTCCGGCGGCATGAGACAGCGCGTCGCCATCTGCCGCGCCCTCATCCACGATCCCGAGATTCTTCTGATGGACGAGCCGTTCAGCGCGCTCGACGCCATCACCCGCGATCAGATGAATGTCGCATTGTCCGAGATCCTGGAAAAATACAACAAGACCGTGATCTTCGTGACCCATTCCATCCGCGAGGCGGCTTTCCTGTCCGACCGCGTCGTCGTCATGGGCGGGCGTCCGTCCGGTATCATGCTCGACATGCCGATGCCGTTCCCGAGACCGCGGCGCTTCGACATCGAAGACAGTCCGGAATTTGCCCAGGTCTGCCGCAAGCTGCGTCTCACCATCGAGGAAGCGCATGGAGACAGCCACAGCAGGCACGCTGCAAGCGCATCGCCCCACGCCAGTGTCATCGAGTGAGAGCAAGCATCATGGCAACTACAACAATCGGAACCGAGACTGGCGTGCCGCTCGCATCGCCGAAATCGACGAGCGGTCGCGGCATGGGCGGCCTGAGCTCGATCATCCTGCCTCTCGGCCTCGCCTTCCTCGTTCTGGCCATCTGGCAGGTCGCCGTCGTCGTGGCCAACATTCCATCCGTCATTCTTCCCTCACCGATCTCGATCGGGCGCTACATCATCGCGCGGTATGACATCCTCCTCACGCATGCGATTCCGACGACCCTGGAATCGGCCGCCGGATTTGTTCTCGCGACAGTGCTCGGCGTAGCGCTCGCCATCCTGATCACCTATTCGCGAATGGCCCGCGAGGCGCTCTATCCCAATCTGGTGTTCTTCCAGCTGATCCCCAAGATCGCGCTCGCCCCGCTCTTCATCATCTGGCTCGGCGTGGGAGCGCAGTCCCGCGTGGCGTTCTCCATCTTCATCGCGTTCTTCCCTGTCGTGATCGCAACGACGGCCGGCTTCATGAGCGTGGACAGGAACATGCTGCGCCTGTGCCGATCCCTGACCGCGACGGAATGGCAAGTATTCACCAATATCCGGTTTCCGTCCGCCCTCCCCTACATCTTCAGCGGCATGAAGATTGCGATCACCCTTGCCATCATCGGCGTGATCATCGGCGAGTTCATCACGGCCCAGGCGGGCCTGGGATACCTGATCATCTTTGCAACCGCCCGCGCAGACACCGAGGTCTCGATGGCCGCAATGGTAGTCCTTTGCATCTGTGGATTGTTATTGTATGGCCTTGTCGCCTTGGGTGAGGCGATCGCGAACCGCTTCTATGCGGCAGACAATCGGTAACCGAAACTCAAGCGCGCCCTTCCAGGGGCGCGCCTCTGGCTGATGGGGCCGAATACCTTCGGTAGTATATTCGATGAAGAAGTCTCAACTCTCGGCGCCATCTCAAAAGAAAAGCGCCGACATCCTGGCCGGTGCAGGCTCCTCCCTTTCCAGCGAAGTCATTCGACGCTTCGAAGGGGAGATCATCCATGGCACTCGCAAGCCCGGCGACAGGCTGGATGAGCGCCAGCTCGCCGAGCATTACGGCGTCTCGCGAACCCCGGTCCGCGAGGCATTGCAGCGGCTTGCAGCCGTAGGCCTCGTTGAATCGAGGGGACGCCAGGGCCTCCAGGTTGTTCAGTTGACCGTGGCTGATCTTCTCGATGCGTTCAGCGTCGCAGCAGAGCTTGAGGCTCTCGCGGCAGCCCAAGCAGCCCGGCGCATCGCGCCCGATCAGCGCATTCGGCTTCAGGCCGCTCATGAGGCCTGCGACCATGCCGCGAATGCGGGGAACGCCGACGCCTTCTACGAAGCAAATCTTGAATTCCACGGAGCGATTGCGGCTGCGAGCCACAACCGCGTCCTGCAGGAAGAACTCCATCGGCTCATCCTCAAGACCTCACCTTACCGCAGGGCAACCACATTCCAGCCGGGCCGAATGGCCGGGTCCATTCCCGAACACGCGGCTGTCATGGATGCGATCTTTCGCGGCGACAGCGCAGCCGCCGGCCAGGCCATGCGTGGGCATGTGACGTTGCTTGGCGAAGGCTTGTCGGACCTGCTGCACTTCCTGAGAATGTCGGGCGACCAGCTGATGGAATCGGCCTGATCGGAGGAGCGAAGATGAAGCGAGAGCGGCTCCGCAGGTCGCAGCTTTTTTAAGTCTCGAACCACTTCCCTTCGAACATGGCATCACCGGCACTGCCTTCGATGAGGTTCGGCAGAAGAGCCTTCCAGGCCTCCAGAAGATCTCGGTAATAGCCGGGTTCAGGCCGAAGCACCGTTTGCACGCCCATTCCTCTGACCAGGCAGACGGTCAGATTGAGGATGATCCTCGCCTGGCGAGCGGGCCGCTTATCGGCATCGCAGAATTCCACCCAGATTGCGTCCAGCGCCTCATGAAACCGWTTGACGACTGGGATCATTCGCTCCCGCAATTCATCGTCGTTGCGGGCTTCCGTGATCATCTCAAGGGACAGGTAAAAGAAGCGGTCGGAGAAAAGCGACCAGAGGAAATCGACGAAGGCATCGAGCGTCACCTCTCCACTGCGCATTTCCTGCGCAACTTTGCGGATCTCCGTGGTGCCGTCATCCAGCAGTGTTTCCATGGCGGCGGAGATGATGTCGGCTCGCGTTGGAAAATGATGAAGCAGCGCCCCGCGTGAGACTTTGGCCCGCGTGGCGATCTCCTGCGTCGTCGCAGCGTGGTAGCCGACATCATGGATGACCTCGAGGGTCGCGCTTATGAGACGCTCACGGGTAACGAGACTTCTCGCCTGCTGCTGGCGGACCGATCGGAGCATTCCTGTATTCCTGTTACGCACCGAGCCCTCTGGTGCACTGCACAACAATTAATCAAGTCGCCTATAAAAAACAAGCTTGCTTGTTTTTTTCCGCCATTTACGTTGCGTCAGCCCACGCCAAGAGAGGCGGCAGCCAAGAGGAGCGAAACATGGCGGACGACTATAAGAATAGAAGCTACGGCGAGATTCCGGTGGGGTTTGGAAAAAAGCCCGGCATCGTCGTTGTCGACTTCCAAACTGCATTTACCGACCCGGAATATCCGCTGGGTGGCGCCCCCCTCGTCATGAGGGCGGTCGAGAACACGGCAAAGCTTCTGGAGGTTGCCCGGCGCTACAATGTTCCGGTCGCAAACTGCAACACTGCCTACATGAACGAACGTGAGATGCCCTATTGGAAGATCACGGCGGTGCGCGAGACGTTCCGTCACGATCACCCGAGCTCCGCATTCGACTCGCGCATCTACGATCCCGAATACGACCTCACGATCTGCAAGAAGGCGCCGTCCATCTTCTTCAACACAGGCGTCAGCGACTACTTCACCAAGGAGCGCGTCGACACCGTGATCGTCACGGGGTGCAACACCAGCGGCTGCATCCGTGCAACCTCGATCGACAGTTTCAGCTATCGCTATCGGACGATCGTGCCGGAAGATTGCGTCGGCGACATCGAGGAACAGCCGCACCGCGACAACCTTCGCGATCTGGGCCGGCGCTACGTCGATGTGTCGGATCTTCAGACCGTTCTTGCCTATCTTGAAGATTGRCACCGTCAGAATAGCCACTAACATATCGAAGCGAGCTCGCGCTGGTTTGCGTGGGTTCGCTTCGAAATATCAATGCACTCACGTCCGGACAACGTCGTGCCGTATGCTTGATCATCAGGAGCCCTATTCGAGCATTGTCGAGCGAAACGGGTCAGGCTTAAGGTCTAGCTTCGGTCACGCGAGTGAACAAAAATCAAGAACGAGTCGAACTGAACATCTGACACGAACCAGAGGGAAAACAGATGAAGAAGACACGCCGCGAATTTCTAGGGACCGTTGGTGCTGCAGGTGCTCTGCTCGCGGCGCCGACGATCCTGCGCGCGCAGGGGCAGAACGTATTTCGCATTGGAGCGATCGTCCCGCTGACAGGATCCGGATCGACCTTCGGACCGGGCATGCTGAAGTCGATGCAGGCAGCGATTGAAGTCGTCAACGCAGCGGGAGGCGCCGCAGGGCGAAAGCTTGAGCTCGTCTCCGAGGATGACCAGACGCAGCCGCAGGCCGGCGTATTGGCGGCCAAGAAGCTCATCGACGCCAACCGTGTTCAGGCGATCATCGGCACCTGGGCTTCCAGCGTATCCCTGGCCGTTGCGCCGCTGACGAATGACGCGAACATTCTTCTCATGCACACCTCTGGCGCGCCCGCCCTCTCGGTTCCGCCAGCCAACGCGAAGGGCCTCGCCTATCGCTTCGAGGCGACGAACGATCGTTATGGCCGCGCCTTTGCCGAAGTCTGCGCCCGTGAAGGCTTCAAGCGCCCTGCCACCATGGCGTTCAACAACGCATCGGGGATCGGAAACGTCGAGGGCTTCCGCAAGGCGTGGGAAGCCAAGGGCAACAAGATACTTGCCAGCGTCGTCTATGAGCCCAATCAGCCCAGCTACCGCTCCGAACTGCAAAAGGTGCTTGCCGCGGATCCGGACGTGATCGTCATGGGCTCGTACCTGGCAGATACGACGATCATTCTGCGTGAATGGTATCAGAGCGGCCAGCCCGTGAAGTTCATCATGCCCGGCTTCGCGGCCAATCCTGATCTCGCCAAGGCGCTCGGCCCGGATGTGGTCGAAGGCATCTTCGGAGTTATCAGCATTCCCAATGAAACCGGCACCGCCTATGCAACATTTGATGAGGCCTACAAGAAGGCAACCGGGCAGCCTGGATCGACAAATTCCTATGCTGCGATGACATGGGACATGATTCACACGCTCGCTCTGGCAATTGAAGCTGCTCAATCGACGGATACGGCGGCCATCAATGCCAAGATCCGGGAGGTCGCGAATCCGGAAGGGCAGAAGGTCTTCACCTACGCCGAGGCAAAGGCTGCGCTCAAGAACGGGCAGATCGATTTCGACGGTGCCTCATCCATCCTCGATTTCGACCAGTATGGAGATGCCTCTCCCGACTTCGGTGCGAATGTCTTCACGAACGGCCAGCTTTCGCGCAAATACGTCGTACGAGTGTAAGCCATTGGCGGGGCCGCGCTCACCGCGGCCCCTTCTCTCACCGGGATAGTGTTTGGTGCTCTATACACAATTGATTCTGAATGGAGTCGTCCAAGGCCTCGTCATTGGCTTGGGCGCCCTCGCGATTACGCTCGTCTTCGGCGTGGCCCGCTTTCCGAATGCGGCAACCGGAGATTATATGACTCTCGGCGCTTATGGCGCATTGGGCGGGTACTCCATCAGCGGATCGCTGATCGTCGGAGGTCTCGCGGCTGTCGTTGTCACGGCCGCTTGGGCAGTCGCCGTTCATCTCCTGATTTTCCGCCGACTGACCGGACGCCCGGTCGTGGCCCTGATGATCGTGTCCATCGGTGTCGGCTTCCTTCTGCGCGCCCTGCTCGGCTTGAGCTTCGGCCACAGCCAGCACGTTATTCAGCTTCCCCTGTCACGTCCTTACATCATCGGAGGTTTGCGGATCAGCCCGCTGGATCTTCAGCTCGCCGTCATCGCGGGCGCAATGCTGGCGATCATCTTCGGCACGCTCCACTTCACGTCGATTGGCAGAAAGATGCGCGCCGTCGCCGACAATCGCGATCTGGCACGTGTTTCCGGCATTCGTCCTGAACCTGTGATGATCGCGTTGTGGGTCCTCGCCGGTGCGACAGCTGCGATTGYGGGAATGGTGCTCGGCATCAAGACCGTCGTCACGCCCGAGATCGGATGGGATATGCTGCTTCCTGTCTTTGCCGCGGCGATTTTCGGGGGCATCGGCTCACCTCTCGGCGCAGTCCTGGCCGGTCTGCTGATCGGTGTTGCGCAGGAGCTTTCAACTCCCTTTGTCGGGTTCACCTACAAGATTGCATTGTCATTCGTCGTGATGCTGGTTGTGCTGCTGGTGCGCCCGCAGGGCCTGTTCGGCAAGATCGAGGGGGCGCGCTGAGATGGAAGCCTATTTCATCGCCATTGCAACGATCGGCCTCATCTACGCTCTGTTGAGCCTCGGGTTGACGCTGCAATACGGACTAACGGGACTGATCAATTTCGGCCATGTCGGGTTCTTCGCCATCGGCGCCTATGTCAGCGCGCTGCTCACCCTCGCCGGCGCTCCCATCGCCATAGGCTTTGCCGGCGCGATGGTGATAGCCGGGCTCGCAGCTTTGCCCATCGGCCTGGTATCCTTACGCCTACGGGATGACTATTTCGCCATCGTCACGCTCGGCTTTTCCGAAGTCGTGCGGATTGTCATCATCAGCGAGCAATGGCTCACGCACGGCGTTCAAGGAATTCCCGGCATTCCACGCCTGTATTCCGGCATGAGCCTTGGCATCGGTACGCAGCTCGCGGTCATGGCCACGGTTCTGGCTGCAACAATCTTTGCCGCGCGGATCATTCATCGCATCGCGCGTTCTCCGTTCGGGCGCACCATCGAAGCCATTCGGGACAATGAAGAAGCGGTCAAGGCTCTCGGCAAGGACCCGGCCCGTTACAAGGTTCAGGTCCTCGTGGTGGGAGCAGCCTTCGCCGGTCTCGCGGGCGCATTCTACGCCCATTATGTGACCTACATCGCACCGGACCAGTTCATTCCATTGGTCACGTTCTATGTGTGGATGGCGATCATCATGGGCGGTGTCGGCCGCGTATCAGGCGCAATCGTCGGCGCATTGATCCTGATGACATTTCTGGAAGGATCGCGCTTCCTGCCGGACTTGATCCCCGGCATTGCGCAATCGGAAATGGGATCCGTCCGCATCGGTGTCGTCGGCCTCGCCCTCATTCTCTTCACTCTGTTCAGGCCGCAGGGGATCATGGGAGATTTTACGAAGCGATGAGTCTCGAAATTGATCACATTGGCCGAAGCTTCGGCGGCTTCAAGGCCCTGAGCGGCGTATCCCTGACGGTTGAGACGGATGGTCTGGTCGGCATCATCGGCCCGAACGGCGCTGGAAAATCGACCCTCTTTTCCATCATATCCGGCTTCATCGCTCCCGATGAAGGCAAGGTTCGCTTCGAGGGGCGCGATATCACCAGCATGCGCCCCGAAACCCGCGCGAATGCGGGGATGGTACGCACGTTCCAAGTGCCGCGAGAATTCTCACATCTGTCCGTGCGCGAGAACCTCATGGCCGCAGCGCCCAACCAGACCGGCGAGGGATTGTTCGGACTGTTCTTTCGTCCAAAGAAGGTGCGTGCCGAGGAAGCGGAACTCGCGGAGAAGGTGCGTGAAATTCTCACCTTCCTGAAGTTGGACCATGTTGCCGATCATCCCTCCGGCAAGCTGTCCGGCGGCCAGAAGAAGCTTCTGGAGCTCGGGCGAACGCTGATGCTTCAACCGAAGATGATCCTCCTCGACGAGCCTTTCGCAGGCGTCAACCCGGTTCTGATCGAGACGATCATGGATCGGATCCGCGAGCTGCACGAGCGCGGGATCGGTTTCATCGTCATCGAGCATGATCTGCATGCTTTGACACGCTTGGTGAAGCGCATGGCCGTGATGGTGCAGGGCACCGTCATTGCGGACGGTCACCCCGATGCCGTGCTCGACTTGCCCCGGGTTCGCGAAGCCTATCTTGGAGGTGCCGTATGAGCTTGCTTCAGATCAACGATGTGAAGGGCGGCTACACGGAGAATAACATCCTGAACGGCGTATCGATCGCGTTGAACAAGGGCGAGATCGTCACGATTGCAGGCACCAACGGCGCGGGCAAGTCGACCCTCGCCAAGGCGATCGTCGGCCTTCTGCCGCGTGTCGAAGGAAGCATCGTTCTTTCGGGACGAGACATCACGCGGCTCGCGGCTGAGGAACGTGTCGTCCTCGGGCTGGGCTATGTCCCGCAAGTCGCCAATGTGTTCTCGTCTCTGACGGTTCTCGAAAACCTGCAGGTCGTCGAAGGCGTCAAGAACCGCTCGGCGCGAATCAAGGAACTCTTCGATCTTTTCCCCCTCCTTCGCGAGCGGAGCAAGGAGCGCAGCGGGCAATTGTCGGGAGGTGAGCGCCAGCAGCTCGCCTTTGCCCGCGCATTGATGCCGGCCCCACAGGTCATGGTGCTGGATGAACCGACAGCAGCTTTGTCTCCGGCGAAAGTTGCCGACGCCTTTAAACTGATCGCGCGCCTGCCCTCTCTTGGGGTCAGCGTCCTGATTGTCGAGCAGCGCGCTCGTCAGTCGCTCGAGATATCCGACAGGGGCTGCATTCTCGATGGCGGCCAAGTCGCTCTTGAGGGAGACGCGCGGCGTCTTCTCGACGATCCTAAGGCGGCAGAGCTCTATCTTGGACGGGGACGCGAGGTCTCGGTCAAGAGCGAGTAGGTTCTACGCTTAGCTAATCCTCGCCAGGGCCGCGCTCCGGCTTTTAAACCGAAGCGCGGCCCTGACGAATTTCTATCAGGCTTCGGCTCGCCTCAGAGCGTTGGCGAACATCGTGAGCGCTTCGTCCATCTGCTCGTCCTTCGTGACGAGCGGCGCAAGGAAACGAATGACGTTGCGCTGGACGCCGCACTTGATGACAAGCAGGCCTTCGTCACGGGACAGATCGATGATCTTTTGCGCAAGATCGGCATCGGGCGTCCGGCTCTCGCGATCCTTCACGATTTCGATCGCGAGCATGCTGCCGCGCCCGCGCACCTCGCCGATGGATGGGTGCTTCTGCTGAAGACGTTCGAGACCATCTCTCAGCTTCGCACCGAGCGAGACGCTGCGCTCAAGCAGCCTCTCATCCTCGAAAGCTTGAACCACGGCGAGAGCGGCCGCACAGGCAATGGCATTGCCTCCATACGTGCCCCCGAGACCGCCAGGCGTGGGAGCATCCATGATCTCCGCACGACCGACAACGCCGGAGAGAGGAAGGCCGCCGGCGAGACTCTTCGCGACGGTCACGAGATCGGGCTTGATGCCGGACTGCTCAAAGCCGAACATGTTTCCCGTTCGGCCGAAGCCGGTTTGAATCTCATCCGCGATCAGCAGGATTCCATGCTTCGTCGTGAGTTCCCGAAGCGCGACGAGGAAGTCGTCAGGTGCCGGCACGAAGCCGCCATCGCCCTGCACAGGCTCGATGATGATGGCTGCAACCCGGTCGGCCTGAACCTGGGTGGCGAACAACTCCTCAAGCGACGCCAGGGCCTTCTCGGTGGTGACGCCGTGGTAGGGATTGGGATAAAGCGCGTGGTAGATCTCGGACGGAAACGGGCCGAAATTCTGCCTGTAGGGCTGGCTCATGCCGGTCAGCGTCACGCCAAGCAGGGTGCGGCCATGGAACCCGCCGCGGAAGGCGACGATGCCTGGACGGTTGGTGTAGCTGCGGGCAATCTTGACGGCATTCTCGACCGCCTCCGCGCCTGTCGTCAGGAAGACGGTCTTATAATCGTCTCCCTTGCCGACGAGTTGATTCAAGCGTGCGGCCAACTCGATATAGGGAGTATAGGCGGAGACCTGAAAAGCCATGTGGCTGATCTTGCTCACCTGCGCGCGGACGGCTTCCACGACACGTGGATGGGAGTGGCCGACATTGAGAACGCCGATCCCTCCAACGAAGTCGAGATAGCGCCTGCCCTCGATGTCCCAGATTTGAGCCCCTTCTGCCCGGTCGATCACGAGAGGATGCGCGGTGAGCACTCCGCGAGGAATATGCTTGGACCGCTCGGCGAGAACGTCGCGGGTAAGAGTCATCATCATATCTCCGTCGGTACTTTATGGACCTGATACGTCGATCTCATCACAGCGGCACAGCAAGAAATGCCGATTGCCTGCATTGATCAGCATTTCGCGCTTTTCCGGTCGGGCTAACAGCACCGAATTCCTGCATTTCAAGAGACAGTCTTCGTCTGAAATACTTGCTCTAAAATACCTGGAGATTTGCATGAGCCTGCAAGAACAATTGCGCGATCCATCCCTTCTCGTGAACCGCGCCTATGTGGGCGGGGAGTGGATCACCGCCCACAATGGTGAAGTTTTGTCTGTCACTGATCCCGCGACAGGCGTGGAGATCGTCACCGTTCCCGCATTAGGTGCGGAGGAAACCCGTCAGGCGATCGAGGCTGCGCAGACCGCATGGCCGGCATGGAGGGCGCTGCCATCCGCGGAGCGTGCCCGCCTTCTCGAAAACTGGCATCGCCTCATGCTGGAGAACCAGGACGATCTTGCCAGGATCATGACCGCCGAACAGGGCAAGCCCCTGGCGGAGGCACGCGGAGAAATCGCTTACGGCGCAGGCTTCGTGAAATGGTTCGCCGAAGAAGCTCGGCGGACTTATGGAGACACCATTCCTGCGCCGACGACGGATCGCAGAATCATTACATTCAAGGAGCCGGTCGGCGTTGCGGCAGCCATCACGCCCTGGAACTTTCCCAATGCCATGATC
>NZ_JBFUMH010000014.1:0-61016 GCF_054049475.1 Microvirga sp. P5_D2
TCTCATGACTGAACAGGATGCCGCGGGCTGCGAGCATTTCCTCGACCATGCGCAGGCTCAGTGGAAACCGGAAGTACAGCCAGACGGCGTAGCTGATCACTTCAGGCGGGAAGCGGTGGTGAGCATAGCGGGAACGGCGGAGCGGTGTCATCCCTCACGTATGCCCCGATCCCGTCACCTTCGGGTTAATTTGACGGTGCCGATCGAACTGCTCGGCGAGTGAGAGCTTCGGAACACGGGAGGAAGCCGATGTGCCTCAACAATTTTACTTGCCTATGCTGCTCCTTGCGCGAATGCCCGATCATGCGTTTTCAACGACTGAGGAAGGCGACGCCCGGGGCCAAACCGGCCTTCAATTGCGTGATGTGACAACGCCTTCTTGGCTGTATACTCGGGCTTCATGCTCAACGCTCGTTGGGCTCCGGAACACGGGAGGAAGCCGATGTGCCTCAACCTGGTTCTCTGGTGCCGTCGCCGCGGTGATGGCACGCAGCGTAGCATCAGCATGAGGGTCCTGACTTGCCTGATTGCGCTCAGCTTCCCGGCATTGGCTGTTGCACAATCCCCTGTACCCCGCCCCCGCATTGGACTGCTCGCATGGAATGCCTGCGAGATGCCCGACCTGATCGCCGGTTTGACCGATCTGGGCCGCATCCCGGGTGAGAACATCACCATTGAATGCCGTTCAGCAGGGAAGCGGTATGAGGGATTCGCGACAGCTACGGCCGAACTGGTGCGGCTTCCGGTTGAGGTTATCGTCTCGGAATCCCAGCCGGCCGGCCACATGGCGAGATCGGTGACCACGACCGTTCCGATTGTCACGATCCTGAGCGGGGACCCGGTTGGTTCCGGATTGGTCCAGAGCCTGTCAAAGCCAGGCGGCAATCTGACCGGCTTGACCTATTATGCCACCGAGCTGACCGGCAAGCGCCTCGAGCTGCTGCAGGAGGCGGTTCCGGGGATCTCATCGGTTGGCGTGTTGGCGAACCCGGACGTCTCCTATCTTTCCTTCGAGGAGGACACGAAGCGAGCCGCGAAAGCCCTCGGCCTTGCATTGATTATTCGTCAGGTTCGCGAACCAGTCGAGTTGGCGGAAGCCATTCATCAGATGAAAGTGGATGGTGCCCAAGCGGTCTTCGTGCTGCCCGATCTGATGTTTGCGTCCGAGGCGAAACAGATCGCCGACTTGTCGCTGGCCGAGAAACTGCCTGTAATGGCCTGGGGCGGCTGGTTTACCGAACTGGGTGGACTCATGGCGTATTCTGCAGATTACAAGGCCCTTGTGCGCCGCCTCGCCATCTACGTGGACAAAATCCTGAAAGGTGGCCAGCCTGGCGATCTCCCGATCGAACAGCCGGCTCACTTTGAGGTGTCCCTCAATCTGCGTACCGCTCGCACCCTCGGCCTGAGGATCTCACCGGAGCTGCTCGCTCGTGCCGACAAGGTAATCGAGTGATGGTGATGCCGGTTGTCCAAGCATCACCTCTAAACCAGTGGCTCTCGGGGACCGAATTCCGGCGGACGGGCTACTGCCCGCCACCAGCGGGATAGATTGAGGTGCAAAGGCCATGATTAGGCGGCGCCTCCGGTTTCGTGGCCTCTTCCAGAAGTACTTCCTCGTGCTGTTCCTGGCTGTGGTTGTTCCACTTGCCGCCAATGGCATCAGCGAAGCTTGGTTTGGCTACCGGGATCAGCGGGCAAGACTCGACCAATTGCTTGGCGTTGAGGCGCGGTCGGCCACCTCAAAGATCCAGGGCTTCCTCGATGAGATCACCAACCAACTCGGTTGGCTCGTCCAGCTCCCCTGGACCGAGGAGCCGGACGAACGGCGACGGATCGATGCCCTGCGCCTGCTGCGGCAGGTACCGGCAATCGTCAGCCTGACCCTCGTCGATGGATCCGGGCGCGAGCGACTATACGTCTCGCGAATTGGCCTCAACCGGGCCGAGAGCCGCGCTGACCATTCCACTGAGCCGGCCGTGATCGGAGCGCGCTCGGCCCGTATTTTCTACGGCGAGGTCAGCTACTACCGCGGCTCGGAGCCCTACCTGACGGTCGCCCTTGCCGGCAACCGCCCGTCGGTCGGCGTGGTTGTGGCCGAGGTGAACCTCAAGCTGATCTGGGACGTGATCTCGGCCATCAAGGTTGGGGAGACCGGCTTCGCCTTTGTGCTGGACCGCCCAGGCCGGCTCGTGGCCCATCCGGACATCAGCCTTGTCCTGCGCGGAGCCGATGACGCCACGATGGCCCCATTCCGGGCAATCCGGGACGAGATTGTGCAAGCCGGCGCGGGGGTCGCAACCAGTTGGGATGCCCAGGGTAGTGCCGTTGCGGCCGCCGCACCGGTTGCTGGCCCGGATTGGACGGTCGTGGTCGAGCAGCCGCTCTCAGAGGCGTACAGGCCCATCTACGCTGCCCTGTGGCGGACCGGAGGTCTTCTTCTCATTGGCGCCGCCTTCGCAGGTCTGCTCGCCTACGCATTAGCCCGCCGGATGACAGCGCCGATCCGCCTGCTCAAGGACGGCACCGAGCGCATCGGTGCCGGACAATTCGACCACCGCATCGAAATCAAGACGGGTGACGAACTTCAGCGGCTGGCCGACAGCTTCAACGCCATGGCGGCCGGGCTGACCCTCTCGCAGGAGCGCCAGGAGCGCATTGCCAAGCTCAAGCGGTTCCTCGCACCACAGGTGGCCGAACTCGTCGACCGGATCGGCGACGACAGCGTGCTCGAAGGCCGCCGCACCGAGGTGGTGGCGGTGTTCTGCGACCTGCGGGGCTTCACCGCCTTCTCGGCAAGAGCCGCGCCCGAGGAGGTGATGGGTGTGCTCTCGGAGTACTACGAGGCGCTCGGCCAGATCATCACCAAATATGCGGCCACACTCACGAGCTTCTCAGGCGACGGCCTGATGGTGCTCGTCAATGCACCCGTGCCGGTCACGGAGCCGGCCCTGCGGGCCGTGGATCTGGCAGTAGAGATGCAGCAAAGCGTACAGGAGTTGATTGTTGGCTGGCGACACCGCAGTTACCGGATCGGGTTCGGCGTCGGTCTTGCCATGGGGGCGGCGACGGTCGGGCGGATCGGCTACGAGAGCAGATTCGACTACACGGCTATCGGCCGCGTCGTGAACCTCGCCGCCCGGCTGTGTGCCTCGGCAGAGGATCGGGAGATCCTGACGGATACGGCCGTCGCTGAGGCCGTGATGGGTCAACGCGCCGTGATCCCGTTCGGATCACGGCTCCTCAAAGGCTACGACGAGGAGCTCCCCGTCTTCGGCATCGTCTTCGAAGAGAGGCCTCACGCCGCCTCGTCCGGCGATCAACATGCGTGAGCGATCGCGGCCGGGTTCGGTCAAATTGGTTTCGTGATGGAGCCATTGCGGCTATGATGCCGCCAGGTGACCGAGGCCACAAAAGAATTCCAAGGTGACCCGATGATGGCGGTTGGAACCAGAGTCGATCTTTTGTTTCAAGCCCGCTTCCGCTCCAGGATGCTGGTCAGATGAGACGGCGTGATGTCCTGGGGTTGCTCGGTGCGGCGGTATGGCCCTACCAAGCACATGGGCAATCAGCGGCAACGCCGGTCATCGGGTATCTTGGCCCGGAGTCACCTGAGCCCTTTGCCAGTCGCCTCAAGGCTTTTCACGATGGTCTCGCCGAAAGCGGGTACGTCGAGGGTCGCAACGTGGCCATTGAGTATCGATGGGCGGAAGGCCAGTACAATCGATTGCCTGCGCTCGCGGCCGATCTGGCCAGTCGCAAGGTCGCCGTGATAGCCGCACCCGGCGGCGCCCCCGTAGCACTCGCGGCGAAGTTGGCGACGGCAACGATCACGATTGTCTTTGAGATGGGGGGCGACCCTGTCGCCCTCGGAGTAGTGGACAGTTTATCCCGGCCCGGGGGCAATCTCACAGGCGTGTCGAGCTTGAGCGTCGAGGTCTCGCGCAAGCGGCTGGAGTTCATGCACGAGTTGCTCCCAACCGCTTCTGCGTTTGCCGTTGCCATCAACCCAACCAGCCCGACAGCCAGTTCACAACTCAAAAACCTGAATGTGGCGGCTGACACCCTTGGGGTGCGGCTGCATCTCCTAAATGCCAGCACCGAACATGAGTTCGATGCTATGTTCTCAGCAGTCTCTCAGCTGCGGGCTGACGGCCTCGTGTTCAGCTCTGATCCCTATTTTGCATTCCGCAGTCAGCAGCTTGCTGGGCGGGCTGTTCGCTATGCCATTCCTGCGATTACCCAATCCCGCGACTTTCCCATTGCGGGCGGGCTGATGAGCTATGGAGGCGATTTTACGCAGTCGCACCGTCGCGCTGGTCTCTATGTCGGGCGAATTCTCAATGGCGAAAAGCCTTCTGATCTTCCGGTCCAGCTGGTCACCAAGGTCGAACTGTTCGTCAACCTGAACGCGGCCCATACCTTGGGCATCACCTTCCCGCCCTCACTGATCAGCGGCGCCGACATGGTGATCGAATGAAATTCGACGTATGGAAGAAGGATACGCCCATTGCCGATTCTGGCTCAGTTCAGGCAAAGAAACGCAGCCGTGCGGCAAACGATCTTTCCCCATTTGGCGGGACGCCGAGAGACCATGCGGCCCGGGAATCCCATTGGGATCTAGGATGCGCCTATCGTACACCTGAGGATGGGAGCGGGGGGTGAGCTTCACTTCTCAGCAGGCGAGGTCTGGCCTGTCACGTGCGTTTTCGCACGAGGGAGGCTGTGTTGCACGGATCGTGCTGGTAACCGCACTGAGCCCGGGCCAAGCCTTTACTTAAGCGATGCGGACGGTCTTCGGGCGTCCGAATTCAAGCATCCGGTTCAAGGTCTGAACTGCGATGGCGATCTCAGTGCCACGACGTCGGTTGGTCCGCGAGCGCAGTGCATCGCCGATCACTCGTTTAAGCCGGCTGATGGCAGTCTCTACCACAGCCCGACGCGTGTATCCGGACTGCTTCTGCCAGCCCATACGTCCATGCTCGGCGATGCTTTGGAGATGCCGGTCGCGCTGGGTTGGAGCGGTCGCCCCATCCTCGCTCAGCACTGCCGTTGATCGGGGTGGACCGATGACGTCAGCCTCAGGATGGCGCATGGCGACAGTATCGTAGACGTTGGCCTGATCGTAGGCTCCATCACCGATGAAAGATGCAAGCGGGATTGGGATCTGATCGAGCAGGGGCTCGACTTGCGAGCTATCGTCGACGTCATGGGTTGTCAGCTCTGATGCGAGGATTTGCCCGGTTCCAGCATCAACCCCGATGTGCAGCTTTCGCCAGTTCCGGCGCCGGAACTGGCGCAAACCCTTCAGTAACCGACTTCGGCCTACGCCTCCGGTCAGCTCCTGAGGTGCATGATGTTCAAAGGCCGTCATTTCGATCGTTCTGTGATCCTGCTCTGCGTCCGGTGGTATCTCGCCTACAGCCTAAGCCTGCGCGATCTTGAGGAGATGATGGCCGAGCGGGGTATCTTCGTCGACCACGCGACCGTCCACCGCTGGACCGTCCACTATGCCCCGCTTCTGTTGGAGCTGTTCAATCGGCGCAAGCGGCCGGTCACCGGCAAGTGGACGAGACGTATATCAAGGTGCGTGGTCAATGGCGGTATCTCTACCGCGCCGCCGACAGCAATGGAGACACGGTCGAGTTCTGGTTCAGTGAGCGGCGCAACCTCACTGCTGCCAAACGGTTCATTCGCAGAGCTTTCAAGCGGCATGGCCGGCCGGAGCGGGTCGTGATTGACGGCAGCCAGACCAACCGGGAGGCGATCCTATCCTGCGATACGACAGACCGGCTCCAGGATAGCTCAAAGCGCAAACTGAAGCCGATCCAAATCCGGCAAAGTGCTTACTTGAACAATCGCATCGAGCAGGATCATCGCGCCATCAAACGCCGTGTCCGGCCGATGCTTGGATTCAAGGCGATGGCATCCGCCCGGGGGATCCTGAGCGGTATCGAGATGGTTCACATGATGCGCAAACAGCAGGCGAGGTACGCCTGTAATCCGCAGCCGTCGGGCGCGCAGCAGTTTGACCGGCTCGCCGCATAAGCGTTTCAAAGAGTCTTAGCCTACCTTTTGGCCTCTTCAGAGTTTCCGACGCAACCGCCTATTCGAGGGCTACTTTACTCTGACCATCGCGTCAGAGGCGGCGTGGAAGGTAATGACAAAGGCTGGAGGCAAGCACCGTCAGCGCTCCCGCTGTAACGAAGACGGAAGACAGCGGAAGGACCATTAGCAGGATTGCAATAATGCCCGCTGGAGCGACCTGCGCCACGTCACGGTAGGTGTTGTAGATGGGTGTCAGCGCCATTCGCTGGTGTGGTCGGACGGCTCGTAGAAACGGCACGTTCCCCATTGCATCGATAGCGCTCATGGCAAACGCAGCGAATAATAACATCGCGACGCTTGCCTCAACCGAAGCTCCGGAGAGGAGGCCCGTTGCAATCGTTCCAATGCCGCTTGCTGCGTAGGCTCCGAGCAGCAGCCTCCGTATCCCAGTCCGTTGAGCAACCCACCTCCAGAACGGCGCCAGCACCAGCAATGCCGAACCGATCGAGATTATAAGTCCGCCCATTGACCCTCCCAGGCCGTGGCTGACAGCGAAAATCGGAGTGTAGACGATATATATGCACCACCACGACGCGCGTATCGCGGCGAGAAGCCAAGCCAAACGTAGCCGAGGTTGTGACAGAAACAGCCTGACCTCGGAATGCAACGCGCTCTTCAATGGCGCTGGCATTCGGGATTCGGAAACTGGCTTGAGCAGAATGATCGACACCGGCACTACGATGGCGCATGCGGCACTCAATGTCAGTGGGCTCCAGGCGCCGACATTCTCCGTTAGCCAGATACCCAGCCATGGTCCTAGACCATAAGCAATACCGGTGAGCAGGACACGGCGTGGCTCGAAAGCGGAAAGGCTCCGGCGCGGAACATATTGCAGGACATAAAGGCTCAGCACGGTCTCGAAGACGAGGACCATGAGAACATGGAGAGCCAGTCCCGCTGCAAGTCCAGGCAGTGTCTCGGTGGCGAGTGCCGCGGCAGAACCTATCCCGCCGATCGCGGCGGAAATGAAAACGGGCCAGCGGCCCAGTCGTAACAGAAGTTTCGGCAGGAATAGACTGACTGCGATCCCTATCAAGCTCGCAGCGAAGTAGAGCTCACTGACATGCTGCGCCGTTCCGAGGGTGTGGTAGGCCATGATCGGGATGAGCGCGATCACGGTGGTACGCGCCAAAACGGATAAGGCGGAAACGCAAACTAGTCCCCATTCGGGCGAAGCCGTAACAGACTTCTGGCGTCCAGACATTATTGCCCTGCGCTTTCCAGAGTGATTGTCAGTGCCCGGCACTGCGGACAAAGCACAACTCAGCTGCGACAAGATCCTCGAGTGAGCATCCGACAGACTTGAAAAGTGTGATTTCATCCAGCACTGAGCGCCCTGGGATATCACCCCGCGCCAGGTCGAAAAGATCACCCTGGATATCGTCCCTTTGCAGGGCTCCGCTGGCCATGGCCTGAACGATCTCTCCTGCTTCGGTCATAGCCCCTGCCCGAGTGTCCAGGAAGACACGTGCCCGACGGAGTGCTTCATCGTCGGCCTCCCGCATCGTCGGCGTGAACGCCCCGACAAGATCGAGGTGTGTGCCCGGCTGTAGCCAGGCACCGCGCACGAGCGGTTCGGTTGAAAGGGTGCCACATGAAACGATATGCGCCCTCCGCACTTCCTGCTCGAGATCGTTCGCGACGATCGCTTTGATCCCCTGCTCGGCCAATTGGCCAATCACGGCCTCGGCCTTGGTTCGATCGCGGCCCCAGATGGCAATTTCCTTGATCGGCCTCACCGCGGAGTGAGCCGCAGCGAGGTTCGGACTGAGCTTGCCCGTGCCGACAATGAGGAGCCGAGACGAATCCGGCCTCGAGAGGTAACTGGAGGCCAGAGCAGAGGCGGCAGCGGTGCGGCGGGCCGTCAGTTCGCTTCCGTCAAAAGTTGCGAGCAGCCGCCCATCCTTGGCGCTCATAAGCATGTAGAAGGATGTGACGGCCGGAAGCCCGAGGAGTACGTTGTCCGGGAAAACTGTTGCGGTCTTGAGGCCTATATTGCGGCCTTCACTCCATGCGGGCATCAGCAGCAGGGTCGCATCGCGGGCGTCCGGTACTGAGACCGTGTAGTGAGGCCGCGGAGGACTGTGGGCTCCGCGGCGGAATCCCTCCCGGAGAGCGTCAACCAGCGGCTGCCAGTCAAGATTTGCGATGATCTCGCTATTGGTGAAATGGCGCATGGTTTGGCTCTCGCAGGAACAGAAGGATGCTTAGGCTGCCAACCGGAATGTCGGCAATGGATATCGTGCAGCCTCGGGCATCGGCATGAGCTCGACGGCGCCGCCGCTCTCTACCGAGTTTGCGTCACTCGTGATGACGCGAGCCAGCATGTTGGCGCCTTCTTCGAGCGCAATCTCGGCCAGGATGATGGGCACCTCTTCATTGAAGGAAGGATGGTTGGGGCGCATGACGATGGAGAACGATACGATACGGCCGCGTCCCGATGCTTCCTTCCAAACGAGGTCGGTCGAGCCGGTATAGGGGCAGATCGGCCGAGGATAGAAGAACACAGGGCCGCCGGATTTGCTCTGCTGGAGCATCAGCCTGCCCTGGCGCCAAGCCTCGAGGAGCGGACGGTTGTCCTCGTCCTCAACGGGACGCGGATAATCTAGGGTTTCACTCATTGCACTGCCTCAAGGATGATGCTGCTTGCAGAAAGACCATGGCCGTAGCCTACCATTCCGTAGCCTGCGACGACGCCGCGCCGTGCATTCGCGACCTGCCTGTCGCCGCCTTCGCCACGCAACTGGCGCACAGCCTCGGTAACGCTCAGAAGCCCGCCGGCGATGCCGGCCTGACCGCACGAGAGCTGTCCGCCACCCGTGTTGAGCGGCAGCGTTCCGTCCCATGAGAAGGTGTTACTGGCCAGGAACTCGCTCACCTCGCCCTTCTTGCAGAACCCGAGATCCTCAAGCTGAATGGCGACCATGATCGGGTAATCGTCATAGGCCTGGACGAAACCCATGTCTTCCGGTCCATACCCGGCCTTCGCAAAGAGCTTATCGGCGAATGTCTCCCAGCCGCCCCGAAGCGGAGCGACCTCCATTGGAGGATGGTTGTGCCTCTCGAAACCCGAAAGGATGCGCACACCCTTGCCCGGCTGAGCACGGTCCAGGGTTGTCACCACGACAGCTTCCGCTCCAGCGCATGGCAGCACGCAGTCATAGAGACGGATCGGATCCGCGATGATGCGGGCGTTCAGGTAGTCCTCGATCGTCAACGGTCCGCGCAGGAGCGCATGCTCGTTGCGCTGTGCGCTTCGCCGCTGGTCGACCGAGATGCGTCCAAGATCTTCCCGGCGGGTGCCGTAGGTTTCCATGTGCTTGCGCTGGATGATCCCAAACAGGCCGTTCGCGCCGCCGAATCCCAGAGGCGTGCCATAGTTCCGCAGCCCACGACTGAAGTTGTCCATGAGCTTGAAGTGGCCGCCGACGTCATAATTGTCACCCGCGATGCACAATACGGTTGTCGCTTGGCCCGACTCGATAGCGTGCACAGCATTGATAATGCTTGCCACCGGACCGGCGCTCCCCGCAGTACCGAGATAGGCCCAGGACACGGAAAGTCCGAGCTGCTCGGCCGCAGTTACCGCGTTGTCGGGGTGCAACTCAAAAGAGYAGATGGCAAGGCCATCGACATCCTTGAAGGAAAGCCCGGCGGAGTCGAGCGCATTCTTCCCGGCCTCCGACAGAAACGAGAACAGCGTCCGTGTCGTCCGCTTTTCGTAGGCCGTCTGGCCATACCCCGCAATTCCGATACTACTGGTCGTCATATCAGCCTCAAATGATGTTAGCGCGCCGAAGCACTTCGATGTCGTCACGGGACAGGCCAAGCCAATTCCCGAACACCTCTTCGTTCGCCGCACCTGGGTCGCGGCCCGCCCAGCGAATGGACCCGGGCGTGTCGCTCAGCTTCGGCACAGGGGACGGCATGCGGATCGGGCCGAGATGCTCGTCGACGACGGTGCGGATAGACTCGCGCGCCGCGATATGTGCGTCCCCCAGAACATCCTCGATGTCGTTGATGCGTCCGGCGACGACCTTATGAGCCAGAAGTTTTTCCAACGCCTCATTTGTGTTCTGCGTGGCAAGCCACGCAGCAACCTCGGAATCGATCGCACTGCGATGCTCGACCCGATCCGCCATGGTTCCAAAGCGTGGATCGGTTTTGAGATCGGGACGGCACATGGCATCGACGAGGCCTTCGTATATGCGTTGCGACCCGCAACTGATTGCAATGCTTCCGCCATCGGCAGTCGGATACACGTTCCGCGGAACGTCTTCCTCCATCTGATTGCCGAGCAGTGGCTTCTTCTGGCCTGTCTGGTCATACCGCACGACGACCGACTCGATGATCCTCAGGAGCGGCTCGTAGAGCGCAACGTCAACGATCTGTCCGACACCCGTATGTTCGCGGCGATGAATGGCCGCAAGAGCGCCAAAGGCGCCAAAGACGCCGGCCATGTAGTCTCCCATCGGGAATGCCGACACCATCGGCCCCTTGTCCGGATGGCCCGTAAATGAGGCGAGACCGGAGAAGGCTTCGGCGACCGTCGCGTAGCCACCTTGACTCTTGTTCGGCCCCGTTTGTCCCCAGCCGCTCACCCGCACCCACACGATGCGAGGGAAGCGCTCACGCAGTTCGTCCGGTGACAGGCCCCAACGCTCAAGCGTTCCCGGACGGAAATTCTCGATGACGATGTCGCTCTCGCCGATCAGCTTCAAGGCCAAGTCACGTGCTTCAGAACGCGAGATGTCGAGCGTTATGACATGCTTGTTGCGTGCCATCGTCTTCCACCAGAGCGCGACGCCGTCCTTGTGGGGAGGCCACTCGCGCAAAGCATCGGGCTTGCCGGGTTTCTCGACCTTTACGACACGGGCGCCAAAGTCGGCCAGCATGGAACCGACGAAAGGACCCGCTAGCATCGAGCCAAGCTCGAGGACTTTCAGATCAGATAGCGCCCCTTCGGGCACAGATTCCGGGACTGTGTTCACTGTCATGATTGGCCTGCTGGATGCGGTGCGGGCACAATCCCGCACCAGGACGGAGACAAGTTCGCTATTTCTGATTGGCCGTCACCCGGTCGATCCCGACAAAGATGTCGAGGACGATAACAGCCACGATTGCGACGTATATGGTTGCGGCGGAAATAGCGGCCATCATCGGATCGACGGCATATTGGACGTAATTGAACAACTTAACCGGAAGGGGCATGAGGCTCGCGGTCGAGTTGAAGATGCTGAGCTCCACGTTGATCCAGGAGATGATCAGAGCAAAGAGTGCGCCAGCGACGATTCCAGGCTTGATGATCGGGAGCGTCACAAGGAAGAAGGTAGAGACGCCATTCCCGCCGAGATCCTGACTCGCCTCCTCCAGTGACTGGTCGAACCGCTCTAAGGACGCGAGAACGGTTCTCAGGATGTAGGGTACGATGATCACCACGTGCCCGACGAGCAATGCGAGATAGCTCCGCGCAAATCCAAGGGCGCTGGCATATTGCAGGAGAGCCGCCCCGACGACGATGGTCGGCAATATCAGAGGAGAAAGGAAGATCGTGCTGACGAGCTTCCGCCCTGGCAGGGTGCTCCGCGCGATGACCAGGGCGGCCGGGATACCAATGAGGGTCGCTATGGCGGTCGAGACAACGGCTATGGAGGCGCTCAGGCCGATCGATTCCAGATAGGATGTGTCGGCGAGGAACTGTTCGTACCAGCGCAGAGTAAACCCCACAGGCGGAAAGCTCAGATACTCGGTCTCGGTGAACGAGACCGCCACGATGATGATGAGCGGGAGCGTCAGAAAGATGAATCCAGCCCAGACAACTGCGATGAGAAGCAAGCGCCCGATGCGCTCAGAAAGGGTTGTCATGACTTAACCGCCTTTCTGGCTACGGGCTGCCGTTCGATGAAAAACAGGTAGAGTGCGATGAGAACGAGCGTGACGACGAGAAGTCCGACTGCAAGGGCCGCGCCGAAATTGAAGTCGAAGAGAGCGCCGTACTGCTCGAAGATCGACATTGCCATGACCACCGTCCGGCCGCCGCTCATGATGCTCGGCACCACGTACGCGCTGACCGCGAGAGTGAACACAATGAGCGATCCCGCGACAACGCCGGGGAGGCTGAGAGGGAATGTCACTCTCAGGAACGTTCCGAGTCGGCTTGTCCCCAGGTCCAAGGCCGCCTCGACCAGTGACTTGTCGATGGTTTGCAGAACACTTGCTACGGTCAGGACCATGAATGGGACGAGAATGTAAGTCAGACCGATGACGATGCTCAACTCGGTGAAGTGAAGGGGAATTGGGCGGTCCGCGAGGCCGAGGGTCACGAGAGTTGAGTTCACGAGGCCCTGTCGCCCCAACAGAATGATCCAGCCGAACGAGCGTACGATGTTGCTCGTGAAGAGGGGCATGATCACGAGAATGTAGCAGACGCGGCGACCCATACGGCTGCGCACGACGTTCACGATATAATAGGCGATCGGATAGCCGATGAGGAACGATGCAAAGGTCGACAGCAGCGAGAGTTTGAATGTTGTGTAGAGTACGCTCGGATAATAACTGTCGGCGAAGATCCGCCCATAATTCGAGAGGGTCCAGGCTCCCTCCTTGTCTTGGAAGCTAGCGACGACGACGACCAGAAACGGCACGATGAAGAAGGCCGCCATGAAGGCAAGAGGCACGCCAAGCAGGATAGCCGCCCAGAAGTTCTTGATCCTCATTGCCGCTCATCCGCTATTCGTGGGTTCCGCAGGATCGGGAGCCCTGAGGAGGTCTTCGGCTTCGGCTGCTTGCTCATCATGGCCATGGCCCTCATCGGGTCAGAACCTGGCCGCTGTCACGGTGCCAAGATAGGGTAATCGTTTCTCCCCGACCGTACTCAGGCCCTCCGACAAGCGCCGGGTGCTGGGTTACGAAGACCTGACCGCCTTCAGCCTCGGCGTAGATCCGTGTCGCATTGCCCACGAAGACCACATCGCTGACCTTGGCGCGAACGCTGATCAATCCATCTGTGGTTGGGGTTGATCCGGAAGCCAAGGCGATGGCCTCAGGCCTCAGCAGGTAGGTGGCGTTGGAACCGATAGGAGCCGAGTGGGATACGTTGAACTCCAGCGCACCGTTGTCGCTGACGAGGGTCCGCGTGCTAGAGACCTTACAGGCGATCAGGTTGGCATCGCCGATGAAGTCCGCCACGTAGCGCTCGGTCGGAGCATGATAAATATCACGACCTCGACCGATCTGGGCGATGCGCCCGGAATTCATGACGGCAATTCGATCTGCCATGACCAAGGCCTCTTCTTGGTCGTGGGTCACGAATATGAATGTTATCCCGAGCTTCTGCTGGAGCGCCTTCAACTCGATCTGCATCTGTTTACGCAGCTTCAGATCGAGGGCGCCAAGCGGCTCGTCCAGCAGAAGGACCTTGGGCTTGTTGGCGATTGCCCGTGCCAGTGCGACACGCTGCTGTTGCCCTCCCGAAAGCTGAGATGGGAAGCGATCGGCATAACCGGCCATACCAACCGTCGCGAGAGCCTCGTCTACGATCTCCGCAACCACTTTGCGGTCGACGCCGGATCGGCGCGGACCGAAGGCGACATTCTGGGCAACCGTCAGATGGGGGAACAATGCATAGTTCTGAAAGACCGTGTTCACGGGACGTCGATTCGGCGGGAGCCCCTTCATAGAACGTCCGTCGATGGAGACATCCCCCTCCTCGATGTCAATGAACCCGGCAATGGAACGAAGAAGGGTTGTCTTCCCGCACCCACTTGGGCCGAGCAAGGCAACAAACTCGCCCTTGGCGATCTCGATCGAGACATTGTCGAGCACGATCAAATCACCATATCGCTTGGTGAGTCGCTCCACCCTGATGAAGCCTTCTGACATCCGGTCGTTCCTCTGCATTGGTCCTCTAGGATCTACGAGACAGGGATCTGGAGGTTCATCAACGGAACATGGTGCTGACAGCCGTACATGTCTCCGTCACCCGCCGTTCCCTGGGCTCGCGGGCGGATGATAGTGATCTTCATCGCGTTAGCCATGTCGATCTCGAAGAAGGATGAGATCTGAGAGACATTGATCCCGTAAGCGGCGGCAACGCTCTGCGGATTGAGCGCTCCCGTTGAGCGCACGGCCTCATACCGATCCTTGTCCCGAAACAGGACATCGAACGTGATGCGGTATGGTCCAGCGTTCTTGCTGCGCACGATATCCGCGAGGTCCTTTAGGGGCCTAGAAGGCATATCAAAGATCCTCAAAATGCACTGGGAAAAGCTCAGTGGGCGATTCGACCTTCATCAGATGATAAGCGCTGAACTCATAGACGGGACCGATATCCAGATCCGACGGCGAGTACGGGAAGGCAAGATTGCCGGAGGTGTTCTTCACACTGGGGTAATGATAGTGCAGCATCGCGCCGCTGATCTGGTGGCATACCGCATGAGCCAAGGCTTGGTCCTTGGCTAGGACATCGATCACGAGACCGACCTCACGAGCCGGATTGGACTCTTGCTCCAGCTCCTTCATCACACCATCGCGGCCATAGACATGGAAGGTAATCGTCACATCTTCCTGAGCGAAATAGGCATGCGCCTTGGCCTTCACATCCTCCAGAATGCTGTCGAGCGCACCGACGGTCGTCGGGCAGCGGATTCCAGCAATGCAGATCGAACGATATCCAGCGAGCCTCGCGCCTTCGAGCTTTACGTAGTAATCCTCTGTATCGGTGATCTTCGCGCCGCGCACGCGGACCTGCCGGTCGCCGAGCTGTTCGAAGGAGCATTCCTTGAGTGAGATTTCGTGGCCAGGACCGCCCTGGGTGAATGGATTTTCGCGCTCGTAGAGAGAGTGCGCTGCAACCGATTTCACTGACGCACGCCTCTTCAGGCTACCGGGCTCTAGCACAAAGTGATCGTCGTGGATCGTACCGAGCATAACATCCATTGCGAACGGCTCTGCGGAGAAAGCCCCGCATTCGAGAATCTTCCCCATGTGGATGGCCAATGCGGGATCAGTGCCGCGCCAGATCGGATATGAGGCGATGACCGAGTCATCGCAGGCTCGCCCGGCAATGATCACGTCCGCGCCACCATCAAGGGCTTCACAGATCGGCTCATGTCCCATTTGGGCAACGAGACTGACCGTCTCATCAAGCATCTGCGCGGTTAGCGGCGTACCAGCCTCGAAATCCTGGACTTCACCTGCCTTGACCGCCTTCTTCGCCCGCTCAATGGGAATGTCAGAATAGATCCAAGCCAGCTTGAAGTTCAGCCCGAGGTCCTTTGCGATGCTGCGCACGATTGAGACCGTTCGGTCGACCTGCACGCCTGATCCTGCACCGCCGGCACTACCAACGATGACAGGAATATTGGCCTCGCGACCGGCCTGGATGAGCGCTGTCAACTCGCGCTTGATGCTTACATCTGATACCAGGGGCTTACCGGAGCCGAGATAGTGCGGACCAGGATCCGTCGATCCGGCATCGACCGCAATCACTGCGGGTCCGAGCGACATCCCGCGTGCCAGCGCATCGTCACCGAAACCATAGCCCAACGTTCCCGTTGGGGTGAGAACCGTAATGGTACCCATAATTCACCTCAAGGCAGACTGCCGATCAACTGAATGTCTCCCATCAAATACTTTGCTTATGCATTGGCTTGGTGTGGGAGATCTCGTCTGCATTGAGATCTGATAGAGGCGCTCCGTCAAATTCCTTGTTTGATCTCAGCCATAACCGGAGGATATGACCAAGCTCAAACGGTGATGATTGGCCTCAAAATCTTGTTGGCTCCAGGATTGCGAATTGACAGAGCCATCTCAGCCAGCCTCTCCGTCAGTCGTTTCTTGACGTGGGCAATAAGTGCTTTCGCTCCGAGAGATGTCTCCCGGAAGGATGGGGTGATGACCCAGATATCTTGAGTGATCGTGGGCGAGAAGGGTTTCACGATAAGCTCATCGGGCATGAACCCAACTGTACTGAGCGGGTCCACGACAGCGACACCTGCTCCAGCCGAAACAAAGGAACAGCAGGCCTCGGTGAGCTGCGCCTTCAAAACGATGTTACRATCAATACCGCGATCTGCGCACGCTTGATCAATCTTGACCTGGGCGCGATCTTCCTCGACGAGCGACACAAATCGTTCGCCCTCTAAATCACCTGCATCGACAATCGCCTGTTCCGCCAATCGATGGCCTGGCGGGAGCACGCAAACGGCCTCCATGGAACACAATTTCTCGAATTGTACCCCCGGGCGATCAGAGATGGTCATTCCAAAGCCAAGATCGACACCTTGGGAAGCAACTCTATCCACGAGAAGCCAGGAATTGCGGCTCGCTATCGTGACGCGAAGCGAAGGCTTAGTCTCGATAAATTCGGCAAGAATTGGCGGAAGGACGCGGGTGCCGAGAGATGGGAACGTAACAAGTTTGATCTCGCCATAGTCGAACTGCCGTATGGCTCGGGCACGCGCAGAAACGGATTCAACCCCGAGGAATACGCGCTCTACCTCGGAATAGAGCATCTGGCCTTCGGCAGTAGGAATGACGCCGTTTTTCTGTCGATGAAAGAGAGTGAAACCGCAACTTCGTTCTAGAAGATAGATCAGTTTGCTGACTGCGGGCTGGGAAAGATGCAGCTTTTCCGCCGCTCGTGTGAAGCTCCCCAGCTCCATGATCGCCTTAAAAGCTTCAAGTTGACGGACATTCATAGCTTCAGGTTATCTCAGCGRTTCGAATTTCGATTTGCCCTATATCAAAAGACATTTCCTCATAGCTCTTCCAGAGGCGACATGCAAAAAAGAAGGAGCATCACAGGATGATCACAAATACACGTAACGTATTGGCCGCAACGGTCCTGCTGACCAGCACTGCGCTGCCAGCCGTCGCGCAGGAATCCATCACAGTCGCGACCTACGGCGGCGAATGGGGCACGGCCATGCAGGCCTGTATCATCGATCCATTCACCCGCGACACTGGAATCCGGGTCGTCCCCGAACCGGGTGTTTCCGGCGTGACCTTAAGCAAGCTCCGTCAGCAGAAGGACAGCCCGACGCTGGATGCAGTTTGGCTTGATGGCGGCGTCTCCGAAATTGCCGCGACTGACAAGCTCCTTAAGGCGATAGATCCCGCCAAGGTCACTGCGGTCACCGGCCTCATCCCAGAGGGGACTTATAAAGACGAGTCGGGAGCGGTCTTCGCGGTCAGCACCGGCTTCTATTCGGTTGGTTTGGCTTACAGCACCAAGGACATCAAAGAGGCGCCCGCCTCGTGGCTCGATTTGTGGAAGCCTGAGTATGCGGGTGCAGTCACCTTCCCGAGTCCTTCAAACGCCATGGGCGTACCGTTCATCGTCCACCTGGCCGGCCTGGCTGGCGGCAGCGCCGAAAACGTCACGCCAGCCTTCGACAAGTTGAAGCAGCTGAAGGTCACCGCTTATTTTGACAGCGCGGGCGCGGGAACGAACTTGTTCCAGAGTGGAGAAGTCATCGTAGGAGCCCATTATGCCAATTCGGCATATGCTATGAGGGATCAAAAGCTTCCAATTGAATTCGTCGTACCCAAGGAAGGCGCCATCGGCGGTGACATCCGTCTTCATCTCGTGGCGAACAGCAAGAAACAGGAAGCGGCTGAGAAGTTCGTCAACTATGCGATCGGCAAGGATCCTGCAAAGTGCATGGCAGAGAGGATCTATGTCGGTCCGGCAACTTCGGGCGTAGAGTTAAGCGACAACGCCAAGCAACGCATGCCGTGGGGACCTGAGGGTTCGATCAAGAGTTTGGCATTGCCCGACTGGAACAAGATCAATGCAAACCGCGCAGCTATCATTGAGACATTCAATCGGAATGTAGCTCTGAAGAAGTGACTCCTGAGTCTAGGGAAAGGTGGCGCCGCCATCGGCTCTCATAGTGCCTTAGCTAGAAGGCAGGTCGGATTACATCCGGCCTGCCTGCGGACAAGGGTATTATATGTGTCACCTAGCGCACAGTCATCGTTGTCATTCATCAAACCGGCCTTCCGACCTATGCTCGGAAAGGACATCGATCCTCTATTACTCGCCATAACAGGCCTTTCCTGAGCATCCCATCTAAGGAGAATGGGTTCGACGTTGAAGGATTGGCAGTGCGTGAGGGCCGGATTTCGCCGGGTCTCCGCGGTCCCGTGCTGCGCGGCCATGCCGTGGTGCTCGATCCGAAGCTCCACTAGAAAGCGCCAGACCAGCTGAAGGCCCGTCGGGTTGACGGAGAGCAACGCTATCGCGAGCACCTGTTAGACACCCGCGGTCTGGGGGATCCGCGACATGCGGTGTGAGGGGGGATGATCTTCTCCTGCTAGTGGGACCGACAATGGCGCTGGGGGGATCCGCGTTCGTCTAACGGTGGCGGGATGCCGCTCACGATGAAGCCTCAGGCGTGATTGCTCCAGAGTGCACCGAGACTGTGGCCGAACTGCCCTATCAGCGGCATGCCGACAGCCCGGAGGGGATTGAACTCCGAACTCTGGCCTGAGGCTGGTGAGGTTGCCCTCTCGATCATCTACGGCGCCCCTGCCCCAGATTAGATGGGCCCTGATACGTTCACGGTAAGGACGGACGTGATTTGCCCGAGTCGAGCAGGACAAGGTCCGCGCTGAACGGAGCGCTTGGCTACCTATTGGCTACCTGGATGGAAACGGATCAGAGGGCAAATGTCAGTAACCCTTTGATCATGTTAGTGAGATCGCTGGGACTCGAACCCAAGACGCTCTGATTAAAAGTCAGAGCGTCTCTCGGTGGCCGAAAGATCCCACGAATGCGCTGCCTTTAATGCGCTGCCTTCATCAGGTTCTAGGAGCTAGCGGGGATTGCTGAAGAAGGTGTCCTCGGCCGCCAGATCGGCAATCAGCTGCGCCAGGGCTTGCGCGGCAGAGAGCAAGTCCTGCCGCTCGTCGTCCGTCAGCTGGCCAATCGGAGCACTCCAGCGTCGATCAGACATCGGGTTCTCGACCTCAGCCGTCTGCAGCAGAGGCCCGTTCTCATCCCAGCTCACGGTCAGCTTTGGCATAGGACAGCTCCTGGAGTCGTTGGCCTCCCAGCCAGTTGCCAACATTACCTGATCCGGCAGCGGGTGCGAACTGCTCCGTGCCACCTCTACCCGCCGGTGCGGCTATGGCGATCTTCGGTGGATTGGCACTTGAGCGTTCAAGTCACTCAAATCGATTGTAGTCATGGTTCGAGCTCCAAAACGGGAACGGCGGACCCGGCGAGGAGTCGTGGTGTGCTGCGGGCATCAAAGGCTCTGGCCGATGGCCGCTGACGCAGCCAGGGCGCGTCGGTCGTCGCCCCAGCGGCCGACCACCTGGATGCCGACAGGCATGCCTGAGGGGCCGGTCAAACCCGGCACGGAGATGCAAGGCACTCCCAAGACCGTCCACATCCGGTTGAAGACTGGATCGCCGGTGGCCCCCAATCCCTCCGGCGCCTCTCCAGGCGCGCTCGGAGTGAGCAGCACATCAAGCCCGTCCAGCACATCGCGGAAGCTGGCGCGCGACTCTGCCACCAGCGCTCTGGCGGCATCATAGTCCTCGGGCGCGGTGCGCGCGCCAGCCTCCAGGAGCTCACGCAGCTTTGCGCTGAGGTGGTCGGACGCAGTCAGCATCTCCGGCGCATGGGACCGCGCCGCCTCGAAGGCCATGATCGTCGTCTGTGCCTCCAGCAGGCCGCGCCACCGTTCGGGAAGGGCAACCTCGCCAACCTCCAGCCCGGCTGTACGCAGCCGTGCCGCGGCCTCGTTGAGCGCCGTAGCCGTGGCAGGTTCGGCCGCTTCCCACGCATGGGTTCGGGTCAGGCCGATCCGCGGGCGCAAACCCTCATCTGCGATGCGCAGATCTGGGCGGCCCGCAATTACGGAAGCAAAAAAGGCCGCGTCCTGGATGGTCGTTGCAAAAACCCCAACCGTGTCGAGACTGTCGGCAAACGGGCGTACGCCGGTACGGTCGATCAGGCCAAAGGTCGGCTTGTAGCCGACGCAGCCACAGAAGCTGGCCGGCCGGATGATGGATCCGGCCGTCTGTGTTCCGAAGGCCAATGGCACCATGCCACTGGCCACCGCCGCCGCCGAGCCCGAGGAGGAGCCGCCGGGGGTCCGGTTCGGGTCATGCGGATTGCGGGTCTTGCCGGGCTGGAAGTAGGCGAACTCGGTGGTCACCGTCTTGCCAAGGATCAGCGCACCCGCGTGCCGCGCCAGGGCCACGCAGGCCGCATCGCGCGGCGGCCGGAACGTCTCATAGAGCGCCGAGCCGTATCCCGTTGGCATATCCGTTGTATCGATGATGTCCTTGACCCCGACAGGAATCCCCTTCAGGGGACCGGAGCCGAACCGGTCCAGGTGCCGAGCCATGTTCAGTGCAGCGTCCATGTCGAGGTGCTGCCATGCCTGGACTCCAGATTCGCACGCGCTGATGCGCTCCAGGCAGGCGCGGACCAGAGCCTCGCTGGTGAGGCTCCCGTCAGCGATGCGTCGCGCGGCTTCAAGGGCGGTGGGAAGTCCGGTCATTTGCACCAATCCTCGATCATCCGGCCATAGGCCTCCACGGCTTGGTCGATGCGCGAGATGCGGCAGTACTCGTCCGTCTGGTGCGCCATGGCCGCCTCTCCAGGACCGAGGATCACCGTTGGCAGGTTGCCCATGGCTGGGGTCAGCGCTGAGGCGTCGGTGAAGTAGGTCGCCCCCTGCGGCACGGGCACTGCTCCAAGGAGTGGGGCCATGATCTCAAAGACCCGCCGGATCCACGGGTCCCCGGGATCAGTCCATACGGCTGGCACGTCGATGAGCGGTGAGATCTCCATCTCATCGCCCAGAAAGCTCCCGACCATCTCGCGCACGGAGGCATGTGCCTGTCCCGGCACAGTGCGGATATCGAGGCTCACTGCGGCATGGTCGGGAACCGAGTTGGTGTTCAATCCGCCATGGAAGGTGCCGATGTTCAACGTCGGCTGGCCCAACACCGCGTGCCGCTGCACATTAAAGTCAAAGTCCGTCAGCCTCACGACCGCATGCGCTGCTTTGATGACAGCGTTGTCTCCCTTCTCCGGCATCGAGCCGTGCGCGGTCACGCCCCGTGCGACGGCTTGCAGCCACAAGGCCCCCTTGTGGCCGATAAGCGGGGTATTGGATGTTGGCTCGGCAACAATCAGGGCACCGGCCGCGTCCAGAAGCCCCTGCTGCCGGCACAGATGGTAGGCTCCCTCCGATCCGGTCTCCTCGCCAGCGGTGATGATCAGCACCGCGCCGGGGCCTTTCTCCAGTGCAGAACGGTGGGCGATGCAGGCCTCGACAAAGGCAGCAACGCCGCCCTTCATGTCGCTGGAGCCGCGGCCATAGACCCGGTCGCCCTCGACATCGCCGCCGAACGGATCGACCGACCATGGCTGCAAACCAAGCGGCACCGTGTCCAGATGGCCGGTAAAGGCAAGCGGCAAGGCATCCCGGCCGCCGATGCGTGCGATCAGATTCGTGCGCCCCTCCCCAAACGGGATTGCCGTGACGGCAAAGCCATTCTCCTCCAGCCGCTTGGCCACGAGGGCTGCGCACTGAGCCTCATTGCCGGGAGGGTTGACGGTGTTCTGGCGGATCAGCGCTTGCGTAAGCGCGACAGCGGGTGAAGTCGTCATGGGCCTCGCTTTCTGAGAAGTTTTGCAAGGACCAGCTCACCGAAGAGCGGCTGGTCCTGACCGGGCACGGGTGGGATGCTAATTCGGTGTCGGCCGCGGCACCAGAGGCGCTTGGCTCGGCGCAGGGCCGTATCCTATGCCTCCAGATCCAACCCGTCGGCGCTCGTCACTGGCTTCCGCATCAGCCATGAGGCAGCCGAGGATGTCATCGAGAGCAACATCGTCGTCTCACCCAACCTGATGATCGTCAGTCACAACCTGAGCGCGGACATGCTTGAGCAGGTCTCGATCGAAGGGGCCAAGAGGGCCCAGGACGGTATGGTCCTGGAACTCTGACCTGGCCCGGGTCGATTGCGACGCTGAGCGGCGCCCTCCTGCCGCTCCGAAGGCTCAAAATGCTAGCCAACAATCGCTCGAGCGTGCATCGGCTGTGAATGATGACAGCGTAAGGGATTCTCACGCCACAAGCTTATTCCGCCCAGCTTCAGGCCCGACGCCATTCCAAAGGCTATGCTTCGGCTCAACTGTTAAGCCACTGAAACACAATCGGTTAACCGAGGCAGTGGAAGCTAAATGCCAGCTGACTACGGTCTGGAATGCGGGCACATGCTGTTTTGGTGGCTGCGTCGTGAGCCACACAGTCTGAGGTTTTTCCACCGGCGCTCATGGGAACCCGTTGAGCGGCAGCCGAGCCGCCAAAGTCCTTGTGTTTAGGCCATTTTCGCTGGTCTGAGAGAAGCCCTCCCCTCGCCAGCTGGTTAACAAAACGCCTTGAAAGACGTTTGCAAACGATCAGTTGAAGAGAATCGCAGTCATGGTACAGGAATTAAAAAAGGTAAGGCTCACTGCCCCCCTCCCCTCTTGGTCTTTTCTCGCAATAACTAGATGCTGGTGCATGGCGAAATCCACCGGCTGTAGACCATTTGAAACGCGGAATTCTCTCCGCGAGGCACTGCTTGAAAAAGGGTTGGCGTAGGAAATCTCGATAAGCGATACGCACTGTCGATACGGATCGGCGTACTCGTGCGCGGTAAGGTTCAGGAGATCTTTGCATCTGCAAAGATCTCCGAAGGTCCAAGATGGTTGCGAAGCGCAGACCCAAACCGCACCCTTAGACCTATAGAGCTACTGGTTCTTCTGAGCCTCAAATTCCCGATATATGTCTGTAAGCTTCGAAGTTAGGAAACTTGCAAACTCTGGTTCAGGCCGTTGATCAATCTGGAGAGTACACCTCGTCTCTGAGAAGACAATGCTTACAAGTCGGCGACCGTGAGGATCTTCCCATGATTGAGGTTTAGGTCGTTCCTTCTTCTGAAGACGATCAACGAGCGTGCGGAAGCGCGCATCAGAATTTAGAACCCGAACGTCGTTTTCAGCCAAGATATGTCGACCACGTTTAATGCGGGTGGCGTCTTGGAGTAAGTCCATAAGGGTCCGCCAGCGGGGCCGGCCGATCCCCGGCGCAGGTCCGATTGCTTCGATGATGTCGGGAGGGATTCGAGAGCCGACTGCGATAAGGGATGAGAGATCCCCCTCATTGACCGAGAGTGCGTCGCGAATGACCTTACGGTTGAACCCGCGGTTCCCAAGGGCGACAACGAAGCGCGCTTTTTCGATGAAGGTTAGGTCGAGGCGAGCATTGTTTTCCTGGCCTTGAGCGATGATCAGCTCTTCATCTGTCATATTTCGGACGGTGGCCCGAACCTTAATACCAAGCCTTTCAGCTGCTTTGACGCGGCGGTGGCCATAAGCGATCTGGTACCGATTAGGAGCGTTCGGATGTGGACGGACCAGAATTGGAACGAGTTGCCCCTTTTCTCTGATCTGTTCTGCGAGCTCCGTAACGGCCTCGTCAGAGCTCTCCATCCGATCCTGGATAAATGAACTATCTAGGGCCTGCGGATCAAGTTCGATGATCGTGTGGCCGGTCTCCAGCTGGTCCCTGACTGCTTTGAGCTCATTCTCGACCGCGAACGCTTCGCTGAGCTTTCCAAGTGCGCTTCCTGAGGCCCGATTGATTCCCCATTCTTTCTTAGCGGGAGCAGCGTGATGCTCGTTTGAGAGAGATGCCGCCAGTGAAGCTATGGAACCAGCTAACTGCTCTGCGTCTGTGTGGGAGGATTCTGCAATATGGATCATTGGTTTCCCACCCTCATGCCGGTCCTCAGTCACGAGATCTGGGCATTGGGACGGTACCTTATGAGCTTCAGTCTCAGACAGAGGTGTGGGCATAAGCCGACTAAGAACAGAATTCTTCTTGCTCATTATGCTCTCCCCCAAGTCTTTCGAATAAGACCTTCAATTTCGGCATTGACGTTGTTCATAGCATCGATCGCTCGGTCGTATGTTGATTTGGTGAACCGCTCGCGGGCCACCTCATAGATAGTCTGCTTATTGATCCCAGCGTCTGCGATCGCGGTGCTTTTAAGCATTGGATTCTCGAGTACTGCCTCCGGGAATAGACCCCGCAGGTATTCCACCATGCCGCTTTGTGGGCCGTCGCCTGGTTCGTAACGAGTGATGAGATACCTCATCCAGTCGTATTCGACAGTGCCGCCAAAGTTTTTGACGACACCCAGAAGGTCTGCAGTCATCGTTAGGAACTGAGACATTGACATTACGTCGAGCATTTGCGGGTGAACCGTCACCATGAGCGATGTGGACGCGCTCAGAGCTGCCAGTGTGAGGAACCCAAGTTGTGGCGGACAATCAATCACTACGACGTCATAGTCATCAGCGACTTCATTCAATGCGATCGTAAGGCGCGAGAAAAATTTGGTTTCGCCCGGTCGGCGGTTAGCGAGTGCCTTTGGAGTCTCGTGCTCGAACTCCATCAGCTCAAGATTACCTGGGATAATGTCGAGCCCAGAGATATAGGTTCGGCGGATCACCTCACTCGGGTGACGAGCTTCCTCGTCGTAGCGGATCGAGCCATAAATTGTTTCGTCTGGCCCGATGTCGAATTCGGGTTGATACCCGTGTAGCGCGGACAGGCTAGCCTGAGGATCRAGATCAATAGCCAGTACCCGATACCCGCTCAGAGCAAGATACTGTGCAAGGTGCGCCGCACTGGTTGTCTTAGCGCTGCCGCCCTTGAAGTTTACGCAGGAGATAACCTGAAGATGCTCTTTGCCAGACCGGTGCTTAATATAGCGCCTTCCACCGCGGGCATTCTCGTCGAGGTAACGGCGGAGCGCATTGATATCATCAAGAGAGTACATGCGTCTCCCGTTAGGGAGCGTCTCAGCTTCGGGGCCTTTGCCGTCTAAAGCGATTTGGCGCAGATATCCGTCATCGACGCCAATGAGCTTTGCGGCCTCTCCCGAGGTAAACTTGCGAAGAGATTTCTGCGCCACGGGAGGATACAGCGCCAGTCGCTGCTGGTGAAGCGACTCGGAGAGCTCTTTCGCGTGTCTTGAGATGTAGCTGTCGTCGACCTTTGGCTGCTGCGGGCCTGCATGTGTCTCGACCTGGGCATCCAGTTGTAGTTGAGGGACAGTCACGTCAACTCTCCTAGTTACGGAAATTCGCCGTTGGAGCGGCGTATTCCGTGAGCAAAGCCTGCGAAGTATAAACGAATGGTTAACGCAACGATGAGTTTGTCAAAAAGAATGTGAATTCCTTGCCTCTCCGATTGCCTTTGCAGGCGGGAAGGCAACTTTGCAGCTGCAAAGTTTGCTTTTTGAGACGTCTACCATACAAGACGATTCGTGAACGTAAGATGGTAAAGTTCCGATAGATTGAACGGGTCCTTGCAAGTGCAGCAAGAAGCTTAATCGGGCATCGTTCGCGCTGGCTGTCCAATCTTCACAGGCCCACCCTCCTGCTCGAAGGCATTAGGAATGGGAAGTGGCTGATGTGCGGCGTGCCGGACACCTGCAAGCGAAATAATATGTCATCTGCTCGGGTCTATTGCTCGGCTAGCTGCCATCGATCTTCGGCAACACATGAGATTTTTCACGGTGGGCTGTGAAATATGAAATGCCTGGGTAGAGCTAGGCAAGAACTTTGCAGCTGCAAAGATGCAAATTAGCTGCTCTGGCCATCATAATAGCCGGCCCCATCTTTCGAGCATTAGCAAGGCCTGAGTTTCCAGAGCAAGAACTTTGCAGCTGCAAAGAGGCGAGCGAGCAGAATGAAGCGGCTTAATTCATTGAGTGCTGTAGCCGCCGATTGCGCTCACTTACGGAAGGCTCTGCGCGATTCACTGCCCTGGCGCCGGTGCCTCGGATCACAGCGAGGAAATCAGCAGTCGTAAGTGCGCAGAGCCCCTGCCCTTTACAGCAAAACCGGAACTTCGCGGGCTGAGTTCGTCTAGGTTCGGAAGCACTGCTGATATTCCGTCGAGATCTATCACCGCCGTGAATCCAAATAGCGAAATCGATTCAGTCTTTGAATTGGACGGTTTCGAGACATGAGTGCGACATTGGAGTATGCCTCACGACAAGATCCAATATCTGGTTCTCGACCGCCGCGACCCTGGAGCCAATATGGCCCGGTTCTATGTTCTATCTATTGAAACGAGCCTATTCGGGGACACAGCTCTGATCCGCGAATGGGGCCGGATCGGAACCGCTGGGCAGCGAAAGATTGAGTTGCACGAGAGCGAAGGCAGCGCCATGGAAGCCCTTGAGGTATGGCTACGACGCAAGCAGAAGCGAGGCTACGTGCCCCGGCAGGTTGGAAGATAAGACTTTACCCGAATCCACTCCTACGATCCAATCAGCCGCCTTGGCGTGTCGATCTTCCCGTGAGTTCTTGCGCCCAAGGAAAGGGTTCAAGTCATGGCGGCACTCAAACCCAGATTGTGAGGCCGTGATGAAACGTAGAACCTTCACCCAATCCATGCTGGCCCTCTCTGCAGCCCCTCTCCTCGCCTACCCGGTGAGAACATCAGCTGCTTCGGATCCATCCTGTCCGCTGCTCATGGGGGGCGCGATTACGGATGTGCCCCGATCAAGATCGGCCAACACACCCTCACCCGTAGGCCCACCGGTTGTACGGTCATCCTTTGCGAAGACGGGGCCGTGGGTGGTGTGGATGTACGCGGCTCTGCTCCGGGCACTCGTGAAACCGACTTGCTTGACCCGACCAACGCTGTGCAACAGGTTCAAGCCGTCCTGCTCTCAGGCGGCAGTGCTTATGGACTGGAGGCCGCCACGGGCGTGATGCGCTATCTTGAAGAGCGGAAACTCGGGTTCAAGTTGCGTGCTGGCGTCGTTCCGATTGTGCCGGCCGCCATTCTCATGGATCTTGGGGTGGGTGATTTTACCATTCGGCCGGACGCTGAGGCCGGGTATCAAGCGTGCCTCGCCGCAGCAGGAGGCCCTGTGCAGGAAGGCAATGTAGGGGCAGGCGCCGGAGCAACAGTGGGCAAGATGTTCGGGTCGGCCTTCGCCATGAAGAGTGGGCTTGGAACAGCCAGTCATCGGGTCCCTGGCACGGACGTTGTTGTTGGCGCGATCGCAGCCGTGAACGCCGTCGGCGACATCTACCATCCCGATACCCGTCGGATCCTTGCTGGCGCCAGGCGGGAGAAGGGCCAAGGCTTCCGGGATACCATGGCGGCGATAATGAACGGGTACCGTGTCGTCACATCGACTGGTAGCAACACGACGATCGGCGCGGTGGCCACGAATGTTCCGTTCAGCAAGGCCGAGATGAACAAGATCGCTCAGATGGCACATGACGGCTTTGCCCGCAGCATCAATCCCGTGCACACGATGTCAGATGGTGACACAATCTTTGCTCGTCGACAGGGCAAAGATCGTGTCACCATTCGAGCCGACGTCTCAGCCATTGGGGCGATTGCTGCGACCGTGATGGCGCATGCTGTAGCTCGGGCCGTGGTTCAAGCCGAGAGTTTGATCGAGGATCAGCTTGCGGCACACAAAGACTACGTGAAGTGGTGAGCCCGACCCACTGGCTCGTTGGAACGGGGAGGGCCCACTCCCTGCCCCTTGAGCTCTACTTTTAAGAGAGACGCTTGGACAATATCCTAGATGGCCTTATGCAGTGCTAGCCCGGCTTTTCGTGCCTGGTCGAGTTGCTTCTTCACCGACGAGGCTGACCAAGTGAGGCCCCCGCGCGGTGTCCGCTCCCTTATGCGCTCGAGCTGCGCACCGATATCCCGCAGCGACAGGCTCGGATCGGTCATGGCAATGCCCGCAATCAGGGTCATGAGACGGTCCCCAGGGTTCGTGCGCGGGACAGGGCGGAAGAGGGTAGGGTCGGCCATGTGCTGGGAGACGAGCTTACCGACCGCGCGGCGCAACTGGGCCACGGTCCATGCTTGCCCGCTGTCGGCGAGCACACGCACTACGTCATCCCAAGGGTGCTGGGGGCGCATGCGCCGAACCGTTGGCATCCATCGATCCGCGCCGGCGATCACCTCATCCAGATAGACCTTTTCCCGGGCGAGGGCGATCTTCCGGATTGCGTCCGGCCGACGCTCACGCATCCCCGGGTTGCCCGGTGTTCTGCCGCGCGCTTTGGCTGCCTTGATCCCGGCCTTGGTCCGCTCCGAGATGAGGGAGCGCTCCAGCTGAGCGACCGCACCTAGCACCTGTGGGGGAGAACATGCCTTGCGGTGTCGAGGTATCAATCGGATCTTGAAGTGAACGGAAATGGGCCTTCTTGGCTTCCAGCGTCTCGATCACCTCAAGGAGATGGCTCACAGAGCGGGCGAGACGGTCGAGCCGCACCACCACCAACACCTCCCCAGGCCTGATCTCACGCATCAACCGCGCCAGGCCTGGCCGCGCGGCTCGCTCCGGAACCATGCTCCTGGTGGATTTCGGCACAACCAGCCGCTTTCAACTCGTAAATTTGGGCATCGTGCGCCTGATCCTCAGTGGACACGCGGGCGTAGCCGATTAGGCGTTTCCTGGAAGGGGAGGGGGACCATCATGTTGCGCTGGTTAGCTGAGGCCTGCGGAAAGCCAAAGTTGTGTCGCCGCTTGCCGCAGGCGCCGATCCCGAGTCCAGAGTAGGGCGGCGGGGGTAAGTCTCAATCCTGCTAAAAGGTGAGCATCGACAAATCCAATCCCAAGTCCGTAGAGTTTTTCCCGTTCGATCAGCATCATGATCTCATCGTCGCTGGCGACAGTTGCCTGGGGCAGGTCGCGCAAGGACTCCAGGATGGTCTGGCGCTGGCGAAGGCTGCCGAGGGCAAGTTCACCTGTGACAAAGGGGTGTGCCAGTACGCGCCCAGCTCCAAGAAGATCGGCTAATACGCTGTCGCCGTTCTTCAGATGGTCAATCCATGCCGAGGTATCAACGACAATCACTGAGCATCCGCCTGGCGGCGTGGGATCGACTTAAGGTCAGGCTCAGTGCCGCCGAAAAGGGCCAGCTGTCGGGCGCTCTCCCGTTCGATCAAAGCCTTCAATGCTTCGCGAACCAGAGCTGACTTCTCCTGCAGGCCAGTGAAGGCCTGCGCCTTTGCGACGAGTTCATCATCAAGAGCGATTGTTGTTCTCATGTAAGTTACTCCGCTCCAAGGCATCTCAAATAGCATCAAATGATGCTCTTATAAATGTCAACATAACGTTTTAACGGATCGAACGGCCAAGCGCCGAACTGGAACTCGTTATTGCTATGATATCATTGCGGTCCTGGCAGAAAGTGCTCTTGGACAATAACGCTAGTAGGAATTTAAGTCATTCAGTCGAGTCCTTTGTTCACTATTGGTTGTCGTCAGCAAACGATCGTTTGCAAACGTTTCTCAAGCGACTTTGTTAACGAGTCCAGTAGGGGAGGCTTCCCCACAGCTGCTAAAATGGCTTACAAGACAAAGGCTTCCGCCGCCCTTGAGCGCCTTCAATGCTCGGGATGGCAGGTCCAATCTGCTCGCGCGCAGCAGCGTTCCCGACCATACGCGGGCGCTGCTTGGCAGATCGCTGGATTGCTTTGCCCGACACCATAGTAAACCCTTGCTTCACTTCTCCGTGCCACGCTATGTCTGTTTCGATCAAGACCTTAGCGGTTGGGGGCAGGCGTGACGTTCGAGAGCAGGGCAGGGGAGTTCGATGATGCGGAGCGGCTGGCCTCGCGCTCCTACGACCTGCCGGAGCTGCCGTGGCAAGCCATCGCTGGGCGGCTCGAGGCGATCACCATCAAGGTCCTGAAGTTCGATGCCCGCCTGGAAGCCTCAGGCCTTTCCACCGGCTGGCAGTCCCGCTGCGACATGACCGAAGCCGTGCGGGCCCTGATCCTCGACGGGCACATGCTCGATGTCGGCGACCTCGTGCTCCACGATGCCGGCATGGATGTGCGCCATCCCACCCACGAGCTCACCCGGGCCGCCGCAGCCTTGCGGGCCCGGCGCACCGCGCTGGCGCGGAAGGCTCCCTGGCCCCTCTCGATCGACGGGCTCGCGGCCCTGCGCGGCATCGGGGGTCTGTCAGGCGAAGCGCCACGCCCATCCCAGGGGAAGCGCCCGAATCCGGAGGATGACGAGGCTTACCCGCCCTATGCCAATGACGCCGATCCGTGGAAGGCGCACTTGGCCGAGATCGATGCTCTCCTGGACCGCACCAACCAGGTGCTCGCTGGCGAAACTCCGCTGCCCAAGAGCCGCTCGCATCTGGTCTACGATCCGGATCAGGACGAAGCCGAGGCCGAGGACCTGTGGCTCGACGTGGTCAAGCGCACCAGCTCCTGGCCGGCGGTCGCCGCAGCCGCCGTGGCTTGGCAGGCGTGGCTTGATCTCAACCTCTACACCCGCCTGCCCTGGCTCGGGCTGATCATGGCCGCTGCCATCCTGCGGGCGAGGGGCCTGACGAGCCACCTGCTGCCGCTCGCGGCCGGGTTCAAGCAGTCGAAGTTCCGGCCGCAGGGCAGGGAAGGAGCGACCGAGAAGCTGGAGGGCTTCTGCCAGGTGCTTGAGGAGGCGCTGGCCATCGCCCACAAGGATCTCGACCGGCTCATCCTCGCCCGCGCGCTGATGCGCCGGGTGACAAAGACCTGCCGCTCCAACTCGAAGCTGCCGGAGCTGGTCGAGCTGTTTCTCTCCCGCCCGCTGGTGACGGTGCCGCTCGGCGCGAAGCTGCTCAAGGTCACACCGAAAGCTGTCGACCTCATGCTGGCGCAGCTCGGCGGTGCCCTGCCGCGCGAGCTTACCGGACGCACCCGCTACCGCGCCTGGGGCATCGTGTAAGTTCGCATCAATCTACCAGATGCACGAACACCTGCTTAGAACTGTCGATCTCCAGCACCCCATCATGCACACGACTTCCCCACGGACTTTGCCTGCCACAGGCTTCGCAGACGGCCTGCCCAATCCCGAGCGGCTCTGGGCCTTCCTGGCCATCGCCGTCGCGCTCACCATAGCGGTTCTGGACGGTGCGATCGTCAACCTGGCCCTTCCGGTATTAGCCCGTGAGCTTCAGGTGGATCCCGCCACCGCCGTCTGGGCGGTCAATGCCTACCAGCTGGTCATCACCGTCTCACTCCTGCCACTGGCCTCCCTTGGTGATGCTGTGGGCTATCGGCGAATCTACTGGGCCGGGCTCCTGGTGTTCACCCTGGCTTCGCTTGGCTGTGCCCTTGCCGGATCATTCCCAATGCTGATCCTCGCCCGTGTCCTCCAGGGATCGGGAGCGGCCGGGATCATGAGCGTCAACATTGCCCTCGTCCGCTTCATCTATCCCGCCAAGCTCTTGGGCCGAGGCCTCGGGAACACCGCTCTGGTGGTGGCGGTCTCATCAGCGGCCGGTCCCACCCTGGCCGCAGCTATCCTGTCGGTTGCGTCCTGGCCCTGGCTCTTTCTGATCAATGTGCCGCTTGGCATGTTCGCGCTCATCGTGGCCGCTCGGACGCTGCCGGAGACGCCACGATCCGCCAGACGGCTCGACGGGTGGAGCGTTCTTCTCAACGCCTTGACCTTCGGGCTGCTGATCACCGGGATCGACGGCCTCAGCACTGGCGGCCTCACCTATCCGCTGCTCGCCTTAGGCGGAGCGATCGTGGCGGGGCTTGTGTTCGTCCGCTACCAGCTCGCGCTGTCGATGCCACTACTGCCCTTGGATCTGCTGCGGCGGCCGGTGTTTGCCCTGTCGATGATGACGTCGGTCTGCTCATTCGCGACCCAGTCCCTCGCCTATCTGGCATTGCCCTTCTACTTCCACGATGAGTTGGAGCGCAGCGTCATCGAGACCGGCATGCTCATGACCCCGTGGCCGCTGGCGATTGCCGTGGCGGCTCCCCTTGCCGGCCGGCTGGCCGACCGCTTCTCACCCGGCCTGCTGGGTGGCATCGGTCTTGCCGCCCTGGCCACCGGCCTGGCCCTTCTGGCTGTGCTGCCGGACGATCCATCGAATGCGGATATCGTCTGGCGGTTGACGATCTGTGGACTGGGCTTTGGCCTGTTCCAGTCGCCGAACAACAAGGCCATCATCACCAGTGCGCCGCGGGAGCGCAGTGGCGGTGCGAGCGGCATGCAGTCCTCGGCTCGGCTGCTGGGCCAATCCCTGGGCGCAGCCCTGGCAGCAGTCCTGTTCGGCCTGGCTCTTGGTAATCCGACAGCTCTTATCCTGTGGCTGGGGGCGGGCCTGTCGGTGATCGGGGCCATCACAAGCAGCTTGCGGATCCTCAGGTGACGCAAGACAATTGGATGGTGAGGTTAGTTGTGGCAGGCGCTGGGTTGCTACTTCTCACGAGCAGAAGCGACAGTCCGGCGTCTGTCGGCTCGTTGAAGCCGATCGAAGACGGATATGATATGGATCAGCTCAATCGGCAAGTCCTTGGCGCGTCCTCGTCGTCCAGCTTCCACTTGGTCAGAACCACCGTCTTCTTTCCACTACATCAGGGGATTGGACCATCGGCTTAAAAGCCATACGTCATGGAGGATCACTCTCCAGGGGGCAGTCATCGGCAGATTGTAGGGGCAGGGCGATAGGCGTACCATGGCCCATGAGAATGCGGCCGTGCATCCGCGTCGGCGCGATATATTCCGATCGGCGCTTGCCGGTCCTGAACAGGGACAAGCGCCCCGTTGGCATCATCTCGCTGGGTGACGTCGCGGTGATACAGGGGCCATTATACCGAGACTGCTCTGAGAGGCATCTCAGAACCGGGCGGGCCGCACTCTCAGGCTGGTGGCCCTCGTCCCTGATGGCCCAGGAACTCACCTCCAAGGGGACAGGACGATACGCGTGCCCGCCTCGCCTCCGCAGAGGCTAAAGCTATGCCAGTGCAGGACCTAAATATCCGGGATCGCGCGAATGCCCGGCGGCAGCTCGCCAGGGCAGCAAGGTTCTCTCCGAGGCGGCCCTTGCCGCCATCGAGAGAGCGGGCACGGCGTTGACCATCCGCCCGAAAACCGGACGCTCTATTGCGGGTCTGGACTGCGTCGAGCAGACCTTGCTCATTCCCCTTGCCGCACGCGCGCTCGCCCGCCGACTCTTTCCCGACCAAGGCTTTGCTGATCCCGCCGCCGAAGCAATCGCCGCGCGCCTCACTTGTGACCTTACTCCGTTCGAAGCCGATCGGGACATGCTGTGGGGCTTGATCGAGCGCAGTCTGATCTTGGACCAGCTCTTACGCGACTTCCTCAACCATCACCCCGACGCTCAAGTGCTCAGCCTCGGGTCCGGCCTGTCGACCCAGTTCGAGCGGCTTGATAACGGCCGCCTTCATTGGGTGGATGTCGATCTCCCCGAGGTGATGGAGTTGCGACGCATCCTTTTCCCGCCCCACGCGCGTAGGCAGCTTGTGAGCGCCTCAGTCACCGAGGCTGGCTGGACCTCGAGACTTAGCGATCTACGTGGCCCGACGTTCGTGGTGGCCGAAGGTCTCCTGATGTATCTCGAGCCCGCGCAGGTTCTTGAACTGGCGCGCGACCTCGCAGACGTGCAAAGGGGTGCCCCGGCCGAGTTCGCCTACGACTACTACTGTGCCCAGATGGTCGGAAAGGCGTGGCTGAACGCATCCCTGCGCCGGCTCGGAGCCGAGTTCAAATGGGGTCTGGCGGGCCCGGAGGAGCTGTCGCTCGGCGAGCCGCGCTGGGGTGTGATTGGAACCTACCCGGTGATGGAGCGGCTGGGCTGGCCATACGATATTCTCTGGTCCTCGTTTCACTTTATCACGGGTGTTCGGCCTTACGGCATCGCCCATTTGCGGCTGTTGGACGACGCCTCAGGGACATGTGAGTCGAACGCTTGAAGGAAGCTCGATGCCAGTCGAGTTGGGCCGACGGCAGTCTGCCCTACGAAGTTGATCACATGAGTGGTGACGGGCCGTGATTCTGTGCTCAGCTTTTTACCCGAACATAGCTGCCCGGCGCATCCTCGATAGCAGTGAGCTTGCCCCCGCCGATCGCGCGGGCCGGAACCCGCCTCCTGTCCTGCGCCTCGCTCCAGGCCTGCCAGTCGGGCCACCACGAGCCCGGGTGCTCCTCTGCGGCTTCGAGCCAGGGTTCGAGTTCTCCCACAGGCGGCCCGTTGGTCCAGTACTGATACCGGTTCCGTGCTGGCGGGTTCACAACCCCGGCGATATGGCCCGAGCCGGCAACGACAAACCGCACAGCACCGCCAAGGAGCTGCGCCCCTAATACCACTGACCGCGCCGGTGCGATATGGTCCTCCCGAGCCGCCAAGTGATAGATCGGGATCTTCACCTTCGAGAGGTCGAGGGTGACACCGTCAATCCTCATGCGTCCCTGTGAGAGATCATTGTTGATGTAGCAGCGCCGCAGATAGAAGCTGTGGTTGGCGGCTGGAATGCGCGTCGAATCCGAGTTCCAGTACAGCAGGTCCAACGGCAGCGGGGTCTTACCCTTCATGTAAACGTCGACAATGTACGGCCAGATCAGATCATTGGAGCGCAGCAGATTGAAGGCCGCAGCCATCTTGTGACCGTCGAGATACCCGTGCCGGGCCATGTCCCTCTCGATGGCGGCAACCTGTTCTTCGTCCATGAAGACTTTCAAATCACCGGCCTGGCTGAAGTCCACCTGGGTCGTGAGGAAGCTGGCACTCTTGACGCGGCTGTCCCCTGTCGCGGCCAGATAGGCCAGCGTGGCGGCAAGCAGGGTTCCGCCGACGCAGTAGCCCAGCGCATGGATCGCCCGCTCACCCGTGGCACGCTCGACCGCGGCCAGCGCCTCCAGGATGCCCTCGCGCATGTAGTCCTCAAAGGACTTGCTGGCGAGCTCCCTGGTGGGGTTGACCCAGGAGATCATGAACACTGTCTGGCCCTGGTCCACCGCCCATTTGACAAACGACTTCTCCGGGCTGAGGTCGAGGATGTAGTACTTGTTGATCCACGGTGGCACGATCAGGAGCGGGCGCTTCAGGACCTGCTCTGTTGTGGGCTCGTACTGGATCAGCTGCATCACAGCATTCTGGTAGATCACCCTGCCGGGGGTGATCGCCAGGTTCTGGCCGATCTCGAACTTGGTCGCGTCGGTCTGCCGAATCTTGAGGTGACCGCTGCCGCGCTCGATGTCTTCGGCGAGGAGCTGCATGCCCCGCACCAAGTTCTCACCATCGGACGCGAACGTCTCGTGCAGCAGCTCCGGGTTCGTGAACACCCAGTTCGAGGGCGCAATCGCATTGATGATCTGCGTCAGGTAGAAGCGAGCCTTGTTCCGGGTGTGGGGATCGAGCTCTTCGGCCGAATTGACCAGGGATTCGGCCCAGTGCGAGGTGATCAGGTAGGATTGCCGCAGCAGATCGAAATAGGGGTTTTCGGACCAGGCCGGATGCGTGAACCGGGGATCTTCGGGCAGCGAGACGGCAAGGGGCCTTGCGTCGCCGTTCTCCAGTCCCATGAACCGGCGCATCGAGGAATGCCACAACTCCAAACAGTTATTCCAAAGTACAATTTGGGCTTCCAACACCTTGTGGGGCTGTTGCAGCCAGGCTTGTTGGAGTTGAGACAGTGCCTTGAGAGCTGGAGCGAGATCATCGTGCAGGGTGAAATGCGTCAGATTGATCGCATGGGGCTGCAGAAAGACTGCGGCTGCCTTGCCCGCTTCCTCACTCAGCCGTGTCATGTTGCGTGCAAAACGCTGCGGGTTTCTGACTTCGAAGCCGAGGGTTCGTGCCGCCTCAAATTGTTCCTGGCCCATTCTGAAGCCTCAAGGTACAGGCTGTCACTGCCTTACCGCAGGACGAGATCCAAGTTAATAATACCACAATTCCTGCTGTAAAATATCAAACTTGAATAAACAGACAGTGTCCGAGCGTGTTCATCCCAGCCCCATGACCAATCGCTATAGGCTCGGCCATGCCGGCAGGCCTGCGCCTCTGGCGCACCGCTCCCTGGCTCCCTGGCTATGAGGCTTGAGTGCCTCTGTCGACCTCTGCCAGCCGCTGACCTTCCGTGCTCTGGTGAGGATCGAAATGTAGTGCAGTTCAGGTGGCGGCCTCGAACCGCTTCCTGAGAGCTCCGTACCCGCCGTGCTGGTACGTGCCACTTGGATAGAGGGATCGTCTTGGATGTCGAGGCACTTGGACGTTCCATCCGCCGCGAGCAGCCCTCTCTGACGCCCATAGAAAGCCTCAAACCGCAGACTGACCACAGGTGCGTAACTCATCACAGTCGGAGGGCGGCTCTAAGCCGTTGCGCGGATGGGACGCCACACGGATGCTTGCAGAACGGGCAATGAGGCCGCAAAACGTGCAGCTATGCCGCAAGCCCGAGATTGAAGACCACGCATAATCAGGTAGAACTATGTGGTCCTTCGTTGGTGGCGGAGGCGCCTATGATCTCCTTTGAAGACTTAATCGGCTTCTGCGATCTCACGCCTGAGGAGGTCCAAGTTGTGGCCGAGCACAAGCATGTCTCCCAGGCCGCTGCTGCCGTGCTTGGCAATTACCTGCTCCAGAGCCAGAGCGGCTGCGAACAGATCCGGGACATGCTGGTAGATGAGCTTCGGATGGCCGTTCGGCAACACGATGTTCCTCATGCGCGGCAGCTTGTCTCGACGCTGCGACACTTCCTGCACGAGCACCCGAATGCGGCGTTCCGCGATGCTGCGTGACTCACCGTAAAGGGGTGTGGAATGGACCATGGCGTTGCCCCAACCGCGGGCGGATAGCCGCTGCTGTCGACTCCGACCAACTCACCTCGGTAGCCCAGATGCTTTGCGATGGCGGCCCCGATCTCGGCGACACTCAGGGCGGTCGGATCGGCCACGTTCAGAATCCGAGTGCCCGGATTGTTCAGCGTTGTGCGGACAAGCACTGCGATGTTGGCAACGGATGAGGTGTGAAAGCGGCTTGTCCCGCCATAAGCCAACGGGATCATTGAACACTAATTAATGCGGCTCATGTAAGCACTTGTCCTGATGCATCCGCAGATCAGGCCCCGGCAGGTTAACGCGCTCGAAGCTCTGACGGTGCCAGAGTGTTATCTGCGTGCTCGACTAAATGGGTGAGCGCGTTGATGTGGAGGGGACTTCCTGCTCCAGTCATCCGGATCCAGCCGGGAGGGTCGCTTGCCGGGAAGCTCTGGTCAGAGTCGCGGTCGACCGGATCATAGCTCTCATCGGGGGCGTGTGCGGCCAAGGTCGTGACGATGTCGATCCCCGAGGTGAGCATGCCAACCAGCGGGCACATGTCTGCAACTTTGAGGAGGAGGTCACGTTGGGTATCCGAAAGTGGCCCGACAAGATCAACGCTTCGCTCGATGCGGTCGGAGATCTTTCCCGACGGTTGCCCGTCCGCACCTCTCGGGTGAGTTTGAGAATGGGTGAGGCGCACAACGACTTGTTCGAGAGGCCACGCCTTACGCCGCGCGAAGGCTCCCACGCTCATTGACGTACACGCCCCGAGCGCCGCCAGAAGGTACTGATAGGGATCAGGGCCGGCGGCTTGTCCGCCAGCGCCCAAGGGCTGATCGGCGTGCAGGGTATGGTCACCGGCGAAGATCACTTGTCCGAATGCAGTATGCTCCAAGTTCGTGACGATGGCCGTATTGCTGCTGCCTTCTGCCTCGCGCTCGAGAGGGCCAAGTGGAGTGATCTGCATCTGCGATCTCCCTCAATGCGAACGCATCACTTCGATACTTCTAACTGTGAGCGGTCTCGACAACATGCCTGATTAAAGCACTATACCACTTCTCGCAGTCGCGCGCCCATGTTTGGGCAGCCGCTGCAAGAGATCGCTGGCAGGCGCTGGTCTCGGCCAAGAAGCGCACCAGTCTCAGGACGTGATCGAGACGTTGGGGCGGGACCGGCCGGCGCATAGAGCGCGGCCCTCTGTGCATGAGCTTGCACCAATCCACCTGCCTCGCAATGCCCGCACCTACGCGAGTTTCAGTCATCAGCTCCGGCCGGGGCGCCAGATCGACAGGATGGTCCAGAGGCTTCAGTAAGCCTGTGCACGGATATGAGGGTCTGCCTTGTTTAGGCCTGAGACGTCAGCCCCGTCCTACCTGTCGATACGCCGCGAGATACTCAGGGACGATCGTCTCGAGCGCTTGGGGCTTGACACCAAGGTCACCAAGCGTCGGCTCGGAGCCGCTGACCACCTTGTGCGTTCTCAGCAGCCGGACCTGATCGCGGGTGAACGGCGCATCGGGAAACACTTGCAGCAGCCCGCCCAACACTTCGGCGGCCCAGAACGGTATGGGCACCAGCAGTGGTCGGGCGCTGATCGTGGCACAGATAAACGCGAGCAGCTCTTCGAAGGTATAGACCCGGGGGCCGCCGAATTCGTAGGTCTGGCCGCGGCTGGCGGGGTTCGCAAGAATGGCACCAACTCCCGCCACCACATCCTCGACATAGACGGGCTGAAACTTCGTTTGGCCGCCGCCAATCAGCGGCAGCGCCGGCCGCCGTCGCGCCAGCGTGGCGAAGCCGTTGAAAAAGTGATCGTCCGGTCCAAAGACCAAGCTGGGCCGGATAATCGTCACCTCGGGAAAAGCGGCGCGCACCGCCTCTTCGCCGGCCGCCTTGGAGCGGTCCGCCAGCGCGGGTGCGGTGCGGCTGGCCCCGAGCGCCGAGATGTGAACGAGCTGCGTGACGCCCAAGTGCTTGGCAGTGGCGGCCACACGGCGAGCCCCGTCCTCATGGATGGCCGTGAAGGTTTGCGGTCCCGCCTGCGAAAGAATGCCGACCAGATTGATGACCGTGTCGGCTCCTTGGATCGCAGCCTGCACAGCCGCATCATCGAGAATGTCGGCCTCAACCAGTTGGGCCTGGGCCAGCCTTGGCGGCTCTGCTTTGGTGAGCGGATGGCGCGCTGCGATCCGCACGGACACTCCCGCCCTGGCGAGATGCTCGACCAGATGCCGACCGATAAAACCCGACCCGCCGAAGACCGTGACGTGCTGCATCGCTGCCGCTGTGCCCTACCCGGATCAATGCGAACCTATCGGCCTCAGTTCTGAGTAACCTGGCCCTTTGCTCGCGGATAGCAGAGTCTCTCTGCGCGTTTGATCGAATATTCTATCGATGTGAAGGTCGGTAAATGGGCGGAGGCTGGTTGAGGCGCGTAAGGCTTTTTTGATCGGACTGGGCAGAAGCGTCTTGAGCAACCGGATCAACGTCGCCGGTGAAGAGAGCCCATCGGGCTGGTGCCGGCTTAGAGACGGCTCTTGCACTGGCCCAGGAAGCCGAGTTCGACGTCGCCGTTCTCGATCTGAACGGAATGCTCAGCTATCCCGTCGCCGAGGTGATCTGCGGCCGCAGAATCCCATCATCTTCGCAACCGGGTACGGTGGGGCTGGACTGCGACCGGACCTGAAGGACCAGCCCCTGCGTTATCATTTCGATCATGAGGCAAGGCCCAGAGGCGATCCATCCCAGTGAAAGGGAGGTGCTCATGAGACGAGCAACGTATTACGTGTTCCACTCGGCAAGTGCCCCTGACCTGGGTGGCATCACCGACGATCCGGCCGGGACGACGCTCCCCGCCTCGGACGGGCCTTGGACCCTTGAGCAGCAGATCGCTCCGGACGAGCCTTGGTCCCTCGACGTAAACCAATCCGTCGTGGAGTTCGGGATCGTGGAGAATGGCTTCTATCTCTGGGGCCCGATCCCCCAGCACGCGTCATCCAAACCCGTCATCGAAAGCGACCGGGTCGAGGGCACGGCGGTATTCGACCTTCAGGGGCACCGGATCGGCACCATCAAGCGGCTGCTGATCGAGAAGGTGAGCGGCCGGATGGTCTACGTCGATGTGACCTTCGGCGGTTTCCTGGGACTTGGGGTCCATCATCACACCATCCCCTGGGGGAAGCTCTCCTATGACACAGGGCTTCACGGCTATCGCACCGACATCACCGAAGAGCAGATCCGCGGCGCTCCTGCCTTCTACAGCGATGACCAAGTCTGGCCCGACAAGAAACGCGAGCAGGAGATGTGGGACTACTGGCGCGACGTGCCCAGAGGCCTGTCTGAACCGCCGTAACCAAGCCTGACAGAGGCACTCAAGAGGAGGAGCTCATGAAAGTCAGTGAAGTCATGACACGGGACGTTCAGCTGATCGAGCCGACCCAGACCATCCGGGATGCGGCGAAGCTGATGGCCGAGATGGATGCCGGCATCATGCCAATCCGTGAGGGTGATCGGCTGGTCGGCATGATCACCGACCGGGATATCGTGGTTCGTGCCGTGGCCGAAGGCAAGGGACCCGACACCTCCATCCGCGAGGTGATGACCGAGGAAGTGAAGTATTGCTACGAGGACGACGACACCGAGGATGTGGCCCGCAACATGGCCGACATTCAGGTCCGCCGCCTGCCGGTACTCACCCGGGAAAAGCGCTTGGTGGGCATCATCTCGTTGGGTGATATGGCCATGTCGAATAGCTCCAGCCGGGTCGGCGAGGCTGTGGCGGGCATCTCGCAGCCGGGCGGTGAGCATAGCCAGACCAGCGGATCCCGGACCTGAGTTGGTAGGCGGAGAGGAGCCGTCATAGGGCCTCTCCCCGGTGATCTGATGACGTCCGAGGGACAGGCTGGCTTTGGGATAATGCCGTGCGGCGTCTCGTCTTCGACGCGACGGTGCGGCCTAGGAGATGCTTCATGATCTGGTCCCGCAGGACCATCGTCCCGGGCGAGTGGAACGAGGTCCAGGATCAGTTCGAGAGCCTGTTCGTGAAGCTCGGTTGTCCGGGTCAGATGATGCTGGTGGCCACTACCGGCCCCGATCCACCCATTCTCTTTGCCAGCCTGCCCAACCCAGGCCTTCTGAACGCATTGGCAGGCTTCGAGCGGATCGATGACGGCGAGCTCCCGGCCGAAGCCTCGCTTCTCGTCGGCCATAACCACGCGTTTGAGAAGCACTTCACATATCCGAAGTGTAAGCCAGCCGGCTAAGACGGACGCGGGTCGAGCCGGAGGTTCGCCGTCCAGTAGCTGAGGTTAGTGCTTGGTGTCCGTCCGCGCCTCGACGATCTCGCTCACCGCCCATCTCGTGGACTGGGCCGTCACACCCCCTTTAGGCTTCTCTTTCTTCGGCTTCTTGGCTTCCCGATTCCCATGCTGTTCGCGGTGTGCCATGACCTTCTCCTTTGACGGCCCAGGATTGTCTCAGGGGCTCAGCGGTTCGCGCCACTCGAGGATACCACACCGGCCTGGTGCAATCTCGCCCCGGAGGGGCCGCCCCTGGTTGGGGCAGGGGTGCTTGGTCGAGAACCTCAGCATCAAAGCCTAGGATCCGGGCCGCCTCGGCTTCCTGCCGGATCTCGTCCGCCCGTTGTGGATCGCAGGTGTAGGTGTAGGCGGCCTTGCGCTCATAGTGGCACTCGATGCCGAGCGTCTCGATCCAGGTGCAGATCCGTTCGACGGCGGCGCGATTGGCTTCGGCGTAGAGCATCGCTATGTCCTGACCGACGGTATCGATCAGGTGCCGGTAGACCAGGCTGTGCTGCGTCGTGATCTTGGCTGTCGAGCGCCCAGTCACCTGAGCGCCGACACGGCGCGCCTCCAGAACGACAACCGATTTGCCGGCCTCGTAAAGGGACAGGGCTGTCGTCAGCCCGACAATCCCGGCGCCGACGATCACCACATCACAGTCCTGCGAGCCGGTCAGGCTGGAGAAGCTTGCCTTCGGGGCTGTTGCAACCCAGCAGGAGTCATTGCGTCCGGGGAGTGCGGCCATCAAGTTCTCCAGCTTGCCGATTGTTGTATCAGGATTGCTCGCGGCTATGCACCTGAGCCGGCGGAGCCGTGGCCTCAACCGCCGTGAAGGTCTTTAGGATGCGGTAGGTGTGCTCGGCTCCGGCTGGGACGACCCACGAGTCGCCCGGCTCCAGCCGCACCGTCTGCCCCTCGATCTCCAGCTCGGCCCGTCCCGCGATCACGTAGCCGACCACCTCATAGTCGTGCTTGTGCGAGGGCTTGTTCTGGGTCGGCTCCTCATCGCGCCAGAGTCGCATCGAGACCCGCTTGCCCGAGGCGAGGTAGACTTGGCCTTGCTCACCAGCGGGAGAGTGGGTGCTGCTCACCTTCTTGACGGTCGTGTCAGTCATCCGCTCCTCCTGTCCCTTGCTGGGAAACGGTCCAGCACCTGCCGCGTTCCCCGTAGGCCGCTTGCGTCGACAGTCGTGAGGCCAAGTGACGGGCGGAGGAGTGCGCCGAGAGCGTGTCTGCCGTGTGGCACGTCCAGAACAACCTGCGCATCCGTCAAGGCACGACCCCGGGCTACCACCACCGGAACCACAGGCAGCATTGGCGTCGGCAGCACCATCGGCGCGGCCGGCATGGGCCTGAGTGGCGAGCGGGGTGGCACGACCAACACAAGCCGCCGCAAGGTTGGAGCGCCGACCTGAGATCATTCACAGGTGGCGCAGCTGAGCTGCGCCACCTCCCTCTTAGGTTGAGTGACCCCGGAACTCCCGGAATCGCCATGAGTTCCTTTCGCGAGCATTCGCAGTCTCGGGAGGTTTCCCATGAGCGCGACAGGTCTCGATGTCTTCGACAAGACGCTGCAAACCACCCACATCTGGCTCGACGAACTGATGCAGGACGAGTCGATTGGCCCTGACCGGCAGGTCGCCTGGCACGTGCTCGGGGTGGTCCTGCGTGCCATCCGCGACCGCATTCCGCTGGAACCGGCCGTGCATCTCGGCTCGCAGCTGCCGCTGCTGGTGCGGGGCATCTACTATGATCAGTGGCACGCGCCCGGCCGGATAGCCGAGAAGCCCCGCTCGCTCGACGCGTTCCTCGCACCCATCGGCGAACGGCTGAACCAGATCCGCCCCATGGATGCACGCGTGGCGACCGGGGCCGTGTTCACGGTTCTGGCGCGTCATGTGGACCCGGGGCAGGCCGAGAAGGTCAGGCAAGCCCTTCCGGGCGAGGTGCAGACCCTCTGGCCCGCGGCCCACACCTGGGTGGAGGTGGAACGCGACCGTGCAGAAGGCGGCGACGTGGCAGCCAGCGGTTAAGGCCGCTTCCGCTGGCCGCATGCCTGACCGGACGAACTCGCACCGGGTTTTGCGACGACCGGGTTCAAGCCCGGAACTGGAGAAGATGTCATGGCGGGCAGGCGAGACCAGCCACTGGGCCATCGACACCATCGGCCGGAGGTCGAGGTCTCGATTGCGCCGCTCGGCCTGCCGGGAACGCTGGTCCATCCGGCTGGCGGGCAGGGTATCGTGCTGTTCGCCCACGGCAGCGGCAGCAGCCGCCTGAGTCCGCGCAACCGCCTGGTGGCCGAACGGCTTCAACGGAGCGGGCTCGGCACGCTGCTGTTCGACCTGCTGCAACCAGAGGAGGCAGACAACCGCACTAACGTGTTCGACATCAGCTTGCTCTCCGAGCGGCTGGCGTTGGCCACGGATTGGGTGTGCTCCCAGGAACTGCGGGACGTGCCCATCGGCTACTTCGGCGCCAGCACGGGCGCGGCCGCGGCTCTGGTGGCGGAGACCCTGACCCGGCATCGGATCGCTGCCGTCGTGTCCCGCGGCGGCCGCCCGGATCTGGCGGGTGTCGCGCTCCCGCGCGTCCGGGCGCCAACGCTCCTGATCGTTGGCGGAGTCGATCACGGGGTGATCGAGCTGAACGAGGAGGCGCTGACCCATCTCACCTGCGAGAAGCACCTGGCGGTTGTGCCCGGGACCGGGCACCTGTTCGAGGAGCCCGGCACGCTCGATCAGGTGGTGACCTTGGCGCGTGATTGGTTCGTCCCGCGCCTGGGCCAGGGAGGTTGAACATGCAGCCGGATGATCTGAGCTTTCGGAACCGAGCCGAGGCCGGACGCCAACTCGTTCCGCGTCTGATGGCCTATGCGGATCAGAACCCGGTAATCTTGGCCTTGCCGCGTGGCGGCGTACCAGTGGCATTCGAGGTCGCCCAGGCTCTGCGGGCACCGCTCGACCTCATCTTCGTACGCAAGATCGGGGCTCCCGGCCATGCCGAATTCGGCCTGGGTGCGGTGGTCGATGGCGCCCATCCCCAGGTCGTGCTCAATGAAGAGGCTCTTGGCCACGTCAAAGTACCGCCGGGTTACATCGAAGACGAAACCCAACGGCAGCTGAAGGAGATCGAGCGGCGGCGCGAGCACTATCTGGCGGGTAAGTCACCAATTAATGTGGCGGGCCGGGTTGCCATTGTGGTCGATGACGGCATCGCCACGGGCAGCACCGTGCGGGCAGCCTTGAAAGGCCTGTCCCGCGCCCGGCCGGCCCGGCTCATCCTGGCCGTGCCGGTCGCGCCACAGGACACCCTCGCGCGCCTCGCGAGCGAAGCCGACGAGGTGGTGTGCCTGATGACGCCGGAGCCGTTCTATGCCGTCAGCGAACACTACGATGACTTCTCTCAAACCTCGGACCGGGAGGTCATGAGGCTTCTGGACGAGGCCCAACGCTGGAACAGGGAGGATGTCCCATGAACATCACCAGTCTTCGGGACCTGTACATTGCCGAGCTCCAGGAAATCCGCAGCGTCGAGGAGCAGCTCGTTGAAGCCCTGCCAAAGATGGCCGATGTGGCAGGCCATACAGCAAGCCCGCGTGGAGGAGATCCTGCGCCGGCACAGTACCGAGCCGCGCGAGCACGTCGACCAGGCCATGCAGGCGATGCTGCAGGAAGCTGAGAAGTGGGCCAACATGGTGCAGGACCGTGATCTGCGCGATGCCGGCATCATCGCCTCAGCGCAGCGGGTCGAGCACTACGAGATTGCGGTGTACGGCTCGCTCGCCACCTGGGCCAAGCAGCTCGGGCTGGAGGATGATCTGCAGGCGCTGCTCGCCATTCTGGAGGAGAAGCGTACGGACGAGAGATTGAGCAGGCCCGCCAAGCGCGTGGTCAATCCGGATGCCGCCGCAACTTAGAGCGCAAGGTCTCAGCATGAGCGGAGGAGGAAAGCCATGCCGCTTACCATCACCAGTCCGGCCTTCAAGCACGGCGAGGTCATCCCGACCCGGCACACCCGTGACGGCGACAACCTCTCGCCTCCGCTGGAGTGGCGGGATGCGCCTCCCGAAACCAAGAGCTTCGTGTTGATCGTCGAGGATCCCGACGCGCCGTCGGGCACGTTCCGGCATTGGGTGTTGTATAACATCCCAGCTGGCGAAACCGGCCTGCTGGAAGGAGCGTCCGCTCAGGGACTCCGCGGGGCAGGGGAGGGTGTGAACGGGTTCCCGGAACACCCGCTATGATGGACCCCAGCCGCCGAAGGGCCATGGGCCGCACCACTATCATTTCCGGCTCGCCGCTCTCGATGCGGAGCGGCTCGACATGCCGGCGTCGGCGAAGGCCGAGGACATCTGGGCGAAGGCGCTGCCCCACATCATTGCCGAGGCGGAGGTGGTTGGCACGTACGAGCGGTAAGGCTGATGACGAGCCAAGTTGTTGTAGGTCCTGCGAGAGACTGCGTGAGCTTGTCACAGCCTGGTAGGTTGATGCCACAGAGATCAAGCAACATCTCCTTCTTATGGCTGGCTCCAAGTTCAGGCCACCCAACCCCATTGTTCTTGGCGACGTGGTCCGGGAGCATCTGGGACAACAGTTGCGTGGCGTCTATTCCGACCTCATTGTCTCCGATCTGCCTTCGGATCTCGTCAGGCTGATCGGACGCCTGGAGAGCTCCATTCGGATCCCCCACGATCCGCATGATCCGGACTTTGTCGACGAACTTCTGAACTCCATCCCTTCTCTGCGCGCCTTTGCCATTTCGCTCACCCATGACGTGGATCGCGCGGAAGACCTGGTGCAGAGCACGCTCCTGAAGGCGTGTGACCGGCGCAACCGGTTCGAGCCGGGCACCTGCCTCCAAGCTTGGCTGTTTACGATCCTGAAGAACAACTCCTATACGGAGCACCGCAAGCGCAAAAGGGAGGTGGAGGACATCGAAGGCGCCTGCGCCGCACGCCTGATCGTGCTGCCGGATCAGCTGTCTGGGCTGGAGTTGCAAGATCTCTCGCAGGCGCTATCGAAGCTACCGGCGTGGCAGCGCGAGGTCCTCCTGCTGGTTGGCGCGGAGGGCCTGAGCTACGAGGAAATCGGCGCCCGTCAGCACGTCACCGTGGGCACGATCAAGAGCCGGGTCAACCGGGCCCGCCACCATCTCGCGGAGATCCTCGGTCTGGGACCGGACGATGCCGTCGGCACTCGGTTCTCGCACCCTGAGCGGGCGGAACGCCGAGGCGCAGAGAGCTTGCATCACCTCGGGTGATCTGAGAGCGGAGGCATTGCATGAGCGTGCGTGTAATCCGGTTCTTGGCGGTCCTCCTGACCGCACTCGCCCTGATCCCGACCGGAGGGCTCGCCCAACCGGCTCCGGACCGGCAGGCCTGTGCGACGGGCGAGGCGCAGGCCGTCATCGGGTAACCCTACTCGCCCGAGCTGGCCGAGCGGGCCCGCCGGACAGCCGGGGCTCGCGAGGTCCAAAAGATCGAGCCGGGGGGCGCCTACACGACCGACCTGAATGCCGATCGGCTGAACATCGAGGTGGACCGCGCCGGCATCATGACAGGCCTCCGCTGCGGATGACGTTCCATCGGCATCGGGTTCGCCGCAGTGGTCCGGGCCACCGGAATGCCCATTCTCGCTGGCCTGGGGAGACCGGAGGAGCATCGGCGGGCCCAAGCAAACCCAATAGTGCATCCAGGTGACTTGAGCCTTGGTCACGCCCTGAGAGGCATCCGCCATCCTCTCGATCCCCAGATTGGTCCCATCGGCCTGTCATTCGGCTTTGAACCCAGACCCTGTCGCTTGCCAACCGTAAGCCTCTCGGTGGCTTGAGGTCTTTCTCAGAGTGAGAGGGTCACGAGCGGCGCCGACTGTGACCCCTCGTCATAGCTGTTTGTTTCGCATGTTCAGCCGGTTGCACCTGTTCTGAAAGGGGTCAACGTTTCGGTGCCGATTTACACGCCAGACGCCAAGTCATGCCAAGAGTGGAGCACCGCTCCCACAAAGGCTTGAATAATAGAGCAGAGAACTCCCATCTCCCGTTGAGAAAGTGGGAGCGGATGATGCAGGGTTTTCGGTCTGTGGGCGGCCTGCAGCGGTTTGCCCCCGTCTTTGCTGCTGCCAGAAATCTGTTCGTTCCACCTCGCTCATACTGATCTGCCCTTGCTACCCACCTCCACCGCCTGCAAGCCATGGCAGCATGGAAGGCTGCAGCGGGCGTTCTTGCTTAAAATCAACGAGGCTGGGCTGATTACAATCTCCTCAGGTTTATGTGACATCTCCCCAGAAAGTGCTCAGTGGCGCCAGCTTTCCGGTGTGATTGGCAACTCTCCCGTGACGTCCACGTGAGCAAGGTCGCTCGCTGAATGCAGTGCCGTCCCTGAAAACGTAAGATTGAGAAGGCGGCCCTCGTCCGTGAGAAGTTGGATGTCCCTGCGGCCGAATATGTCCTTGAGAATGGCGGCGGATAGCTGGATCTCGCCACAACAGGTAACTCCCACCGGGTCCTTGAAGAAGCCTTCGAAATCGTAGGCCGCACGCGCGATGTGCTCGCCGTTACACTGCAGGGCGCCATATCCTGAGATCGTGCCGAGATAATGCATAACCAGCTCCGGTGGGTTATGAATTCTGAGGCTGTGTCCGTCCATCCGCCTCCAGAGCGGCTGTGAGCTCTGCCGGGTTGACATGGAAAACCTGAGTAGGGCCGCCAGAGACTGAGATCGCCGGGACGTGCAGCATCGTGGCCGTACGCTGGAATGCGAGGAATGAAAGGCCGAGGATCTCTTCCTCATCTGTCACAAGACGGTAGGTTCCTGCTGGCTGAGGACGGTCGAGAGAGGCTAACGTGAACGGACGCCTGAAAGTGACAGTTGTCTCAGTGGTTCGGGTCGCCATGATCCGCACCTCTTCTCGCGAAAGCCGTAATGCAACAAGTCCATCTTAGTTCTATATGGGGATGATGGGCCTGTTTACAGCCGCATCCATAAATAAAAATCAGCAAAACGCCTTTGTGTTATCTAAGAATTACATGCAGGTGTATAGTGTATTTTATCAGATGATAGGATTGGTAAGATTGATCACTTATCTTGCTTACCGGATTTTTGGGCCAGAAGCAGAAAAATATTAAGTCAAGCGGCTATCCCGGTCCTGCTCATCGTCGGATGCCTCCTCGTGGACGACGTGGGCCTTCGAGAGCGATCGGTCGAACGCCCAATCCCCGGCAGTAATGGACGATAAAATGTTCAATAAATTTCACCTGCCCTGGAGCAACGATCCACTGAACCTGACGCTCATCGCCGTTGTGATGGCGGCCTCCATTGCTATGTCCTTCATCGTCGTGCGCAGCTGGTCCTGGTGACACGTGAGGGGGGACAGGTGACATCGCCCGAGTACCGGAAAGGATCCTGTCATGAGAACGCATCGGTACGCCGCCGGCCAGCGCGTCAGCTACGCTGAAGACTATTCGCCCAACAGTATGTGGCTGAGTGGTTACGAGATTGTTTCCCTGCGGCCCTCCGGCAACCGGGAGCCTCAGCATCAGGTCCGGAGCGCTGGTCAGACCTATGATCTGGTTGCCTGGGAGTCTCAGCTGCAGGAGTTCGCAAGAAGGACGGTGCACTTGAGTCATCATGCTTTGCGAACCACGATGGCCCTGACATCACCAGAGCGTCGCGCTCGCCAAAACCGCGATGATCCGAAAGGACCAAGCCAGCATCAGGACCTCACAAGGTGGGAGGATGAGGGCGGTGCGCCCCGATCAGGTCACCACTTCAGTGAACCATCTCCAGCGCAATCCGAGGCGGGAACAACTCTCTACTATCTCAATATCCGGAACGAGAGCAGCCTCACGGAGGATCCCGAGGGAAACAGGTACCCTGACCTTCAGGCCGCGCGGGATGTCACCTTCACGATAGCCAACGCCATGATTGCGGAAGGTGAGCAGCAGGGCGAGGAGCGGCGGGGCTGGTACATTGAGATTACGAACTGAGCCAATCAACTGGTGCTAACGGTCGCGTTCGCGGAAGTTCTCGGCCCCAAGGCAGCGCGCTATTTACTGCCACAGTACGGCCTCGGCAAGGGAGCCAACCATGAGCAAGAGCCCTCTCAATATCATCCAAAGGCTTGTGCACTCGATCCGCAAGGCCGTGAGGATGCTGGAGGATTATCCAGAACCGCCTCCGAAGGTCAAGCTGGATGGCCGGCGCGGGTATGGTGACGGCGCCATTCCATCGCCGGACCGATCTCATGACAGCGAATAACCCACCAAGCCTACGTTAATATGAAACGCGATGGGCACCGTTAAGTTGTTGGAGAAGGATACAACGATCCCAGCCCGAGGGTGGATCAGGCGACGTTCGCGGTGCGGGTTATCTCAGTCTAGGCTTGGAAGGCCCGAGCACGGGCAAAGCGATGATAAGCAGCGCGGGTCGATGCAGGACGGCGGAAGAGCTTTGCGATCTTATCAGGAACCGAGAGGAAGCGCTGGGCCTGGCCAGCGGATTGGCATAATCTCTCGCTGGCGGCACCGGAGCTCGCAAGTTTGTCGGTGATGATCACGCGCGGCGCGGTGACCTTCTCCCTGGGAATTGGACTGGCCAAAGTGGGAATTTTCCCGTAAAGGGCCTATACTGGAAGCGACGAACTTCGGATGCGCCTTGCGCGGACGGGGCGCGCGGGAGCCACCACACGGAGGTGGATCATGCCCTGGAGACGCACGGCGCTCGCCGCAGCCGTCATTGTGACCTGCCTGGCCGGTTTAGATATCATCCTTGACCGGGTGGTCGACTGGACATGGTTTTTAGCCATCGGCTACTTGGATGTGTTCTGGACGATCCTCAGCACCAGGGTCTTGTTGTTCCTGACTGTCTTCGCAGCAACCGCCATCACCATCGGGTGGAATGGTTGGCTCGCATCCCGACTTGCCACGTCGGGGACCGGGCGCTTTCTTGAACTCGCACGAGCCACTCAGCACCCACCGATCTCGGCTAGCGAGCCAGACATCGTGCGTCGACGCCTCCCTCTTATGGTCGTGGGGGCGGCCGTCATCCTCGGAGCGCTGCTGGCCGCTGCGGAGACGACCAACTGGGATGTTCTCCTTGGACTCATCTATCAGGTGCCCTACGGTCAGCGCGATCCGGTCTTTGGCAACGATATCGGCTTCTATCTCTTCTCACTCCGAGCCTATATCGCCCTCAAAGATTGGATGCTGCTGACGGTTAGCCTAAGTGCTCTCGGCGCCGGAGCCGTGTATTGGCTGCATGGCCATGTCGAACTCGACAGCCACCGCCGAGTCATGTCCCGGACTGCCATCGCCCACGGCTCCGCGTTGCTCGGTGTCTTCTTCGCCGTAAAAGCGTGGTCGTATGCGCTCGACCGCTATCTCCTGCTGTACGGTGACAATGGTGTCGTGGTGGGGGCAAGCTACACGGACCTGCATGTGGAACTGCTGGTCCTCTGGCTGCTGGTTGGGCTTGCAGCCCTGGCAGCTATTGTGTCGTGGACCAATCTGTGGATCCGCACTTATAGGCTCCCTTTAGCAGCTGCGGCGCTGGTCTTCGGGAGTGCCTTCGTCCTGGCTGAGGTATTTCCTGTCCTGTTCGAGCGCCTGTTCGTGAACCCCAACGAACTGGAGTTGGAGAGGCCTTACATCCAGCAGAACATCACGCTGACCCGACAGGCCTATAACCTCCATCGAATTACGACCAGGGCCTTCCCGGTCGAGCAGAGCCTCACGTCCGCTTCGCTCCAAGCCAATCAGGCGACCATCGACAATATCCGGGTGTGGGATGAGCAACCGCTGATGGCCACTTACCGTCAACTGCAGGAAATCCGGACCTACTACAAGTTTGGCGACGTCGATGTCGATCGTTACTGGCTCGACGGGGCATACCGGCAGGTGATGCTGTCAGCCCGGGAGCTCGCGTCCAACCTCCTGCCCCCCAACGCTCAGACTTGGGTCAACCGCCATGTGCTGTTCACGCATGGGAACGGTGTGATCATGAGCCCGGTCACCCGCAAAAGTGCCGAAGGGCTGCCGGTCTTCTATCTCGGCGATATTCCGCCCGTTGCGTCCGGAGGGCCTCCCGTCCGCGAACCCCGTATCTATTACGGCGAACTGACCGACACCTACGTCCTCGTCAAAGGGAGCACGCCGGAGTTCGATTACCCCAAGGGCAAAGACAACGTCTACGCGCCATATGGGGGCGTTGGCGGAGTCCCAGTGGGCAGTGCGGCCCGAAGGGCGCTCTTCGCCTGGTACTTCAATGATCCCAACATCCTGATCAGCAGCTATCTCACCGCCGAGAGCCGGATCATGTTCCGACGGACCATCAAAGAGCGCGTGGAGACGATTGCTCCATTCCTCCACCTCGACCACAATCCCTATCTCGTGGTCAGCGAGGGCCGTCTTTTCTGGGTGCAGGATGCCTACACAACGAGTGATTACTTCCCATACGCAGTCCCTTATCACGGAGGCGGAGGGCTCAATTACATCCGCAACTCCGTCAAGGTCGTGGTCGATGCCTACAACGGGTCGGTCGACCTATACCTGGCGGATCCCTCCGACCCGATTGCCATAACCTATCAGCGCATCTTTCCAGGCTTGTTCAAGGCCATTGCGGCCATGCCACAGGACTTGCAGAGGCATCTTCGCTATCCGGAGGATCTCTTCCTGATTCAGGCGCACACATACGGGGCGTACCACATGGAAGCTCCGGAGGTATTTTATAATCGGGAGGATCTCTGGCAGTTTCCCCGCCAACCGGCAGACGGCGGCACTGCTCCAATGGCTCCTTATTACATGATCATGCGCCTGCCGGACGAGCCTGAGGCCGAGAACATCCTGATGCTCCCAATGGTACCCAGCCAGCGCGAGAACATGATTGCCTGGCTGGCAGCCCGGTGCGATCCGCCCCATTACGGCGAGTTGATCGTCTTCGAGTTTTCTAAAGACAAGCTTGTGTACGGCCCGTTCCAGATCGAAGCGCGCATTAATCAGAACCCTGCGATATCGCAGCAACTTTCCCTCTGGAACCAGCTGGGCTCGCGCGTCATCCGCGGGAACCTCCATGTGATCCCAATCAACAATTCCATTCTATACGTGTCACCCTTGTATCTGCGGGCATCAACGGGACAGATCCCGGAGCTCAAGCGCGTGATCGCTGCCTATGGCGACAAAGTCGTCATGGAGGAAACACTCGCTCAGGCCCTGGCGGCTCTGTTCACGGAATCCATGCAAGCCTCGCAGCAAGCAAGGGCACCATCCGGAGGTTTGACGGCGGCCCCGGAAACCGATCGCGCCAGAGAGGCTCTCGGTCACTACCGCCAAGCGATGGAGCGGCTGAAGGCGGGAGACTGGCAGGGTTTTGGAGCGGAATTGGATAAGCTCGGAAGGGTTCTTGAGCGATCCACTGAGTCAATCGGCGAGCCGTAGATCGGTCAGGGGACGAGGCTGTGTTGCATTCACTTGAGCATCAGCCATGGCGGCCCAATAGTACTTCCTTGGCCAGGTTCACCCTGGCTGCAAGATACGTGGAGCCTCCCTGATCGGGGTGCAATTTCTTCATAAGTGTCCGGTGGGCCTGCCGGACTTCGTCCGGGCCTGCTCCGGGCTGAAGTCCCAAGATCTGGCGGGCCTCCTCCTGTGTCATCGCACCCGATGAGGGCCGAGTTCCCGGATGTGTCTGCTCATCATCTCGGCCCGCTGCGCGCCAGTCGGGATAGCGCCGGTCGAGATAGGCTTCCAGGAGGCGCACGCCATCCGGGTCACTTGCATGGCACTCCGTCAGGAGCCGGAGTAGGTCAGTCTGATCGAGAGCGTTGAGCCGCCGCCCAGCGAATGTCCCAACCAGCACGGAACCATCCATCTCACCTGTGTCATGGTCAAGTTCCATCTCGAGGAGTGCAGAGCGAACCCGGGAGGTGCGGCCGGGACTCCGCGGCCCAGTCCGCCTGGGCCAGGAAACCTGAGGCCATCCCATCCGAGAAGCCAAGCTCCAAGGCTGCCGAGCACGAGGACTATATCGACTCGCCCGCGCAAGCCAAGCAATACGGCAGCACCAAGCGCCAGGATACCACCCGTTCGCCTGATAACCTTTTCCACTGCAGCCGGGTTGCTCTGGGTAAAGCTGCTCAGGAGCCACCATAGGATAGCGACGGCAGCGATCCCGAGGAACAGCGTCACAGCTTTTGCCCGCTCATCCCGGTCAGGAGAGCCCGCGCTTGTTCGCTGCTGGGAGCAAGCCGGGTGAGGCCCTCAACACCACTTGCCGCATAGGCCGCCGCTGCCCGCAGGAGTTCCGCCAGAGCCTGCGGCGCCGAGGTGTCAAAGCGGGCATAGGCCCCGCCAGTCAGGCGGGCGATCTCCTGAAAGGCCCGCTCCGCAGCTGGATCGTGCCCTTCATGGAACATGAAAGCTTTGACGCCCACAAGCCCAAGCTCACCTGCAATCGCGCAGAGATCGTCAATCGGCTCCTCCATCGCGTCACCGACATAGACAAGAACCTTGAGCGGGGATTGGTCTGCTTCGTTGCGGACGTGGCGGAGTACGCGCCCGATCTGGGTCTGACCACCCCGGCAGGCGATCTTCGTCATGAGATCCATCAAGGTGCGCGGATCGGCGACCCAACGCGAGGCTCAGCATTCGTCGAAGCCCCTGAAATAGACGAGCTGAACTAGGAGCCCGCCGGCTTGGCTGGCGGCTGCGAACATCTCCCCCTGTACACGGCAGGCAAGATCCCAGGTGGGCTGCCGGCTCATGGTTGCATCGAGGGCAAAGGCAAGCCTTGCACGAGAGGCACCACTCTTTGATGGACCCAGCTGCTTCGCCTTCTCCAGAAAAGAATCGATCATCGAGCCTGGACTGCGGATGACTGAGGATGGCGGGGTGAGATGCTTTTTCTCGTTCATTGTGTGCCTCTCTCGGCCTAGATGTAGGTCCAAAAAGGGCTTGTAAATCCAGCATGGTGTCCGATAGCCCGGTCTGCGTGGCGCTCAGCCGACCCTTAGCCAAGCGGCCGGAAGCGACAGAGACTGAACCGCGCCGAGTTTTCCGGAGGCTTGTTGGCTTGGATTTTACGCGGCCATCGGCATGACCTCAAGCTTCGCATAGTAGGCAGCCTCCGCCTCGGCTGGCGGGACGTTGCCGATCGGCTCGAGCAGACGCCGATGGTTGAACCAATCGACCCATTCGAGTGTGGCGAACTCAACCGCCTCGAAAGAGCGCCACGGACCCCGCCGATGGATCACCTCGGTCTTGAACAGCCCGATGACGGTTTCCGCCAGAGCATTGTCGTACGAGTCCCAACACTGCCGACGGATGGCTCAATCCCCGCCTCGGCGAGGCGCTCGGTGTACTTGATCGACACGTATTGAACCCCTCTATCACTATGGTGGATGAGGTTGGCTCGCCAGGGCTGCCGGTCATGCAGAGCCTGCTCCAGGGCATCGAGTACGAACTCGGCCCGGGCCGAGCGTGACACGCGCCAACCGACGATCCGGCGGGCGAAGGCATCGATCACGAAGGCGACATAGACGAAGCCCGACCAGGTCGCCACATAGGTGAAATCGCTCACCCACAGGGCGTTCGGCCGCGGCGCCGTGAACTGCCGGTTCACCCGGTCGCGCGGGCATGGGGCTGCGGCGTCACTGACAGTCGTCCTGATGCTCTTGCCGCGCACCACCCCTTGGAGACCCATCTGCCGCATCAGCCGGGCGACCGCGCAGCGCGCGACCGCAATCCCTTCGCGCTGCATCTGGCGCCAGACCTTGCGCACGCCATAGACCCCGAAGTTGGCCGCAAAGACCCGGCGGATCTCCCGACACAGTTCGGCATCCCGGCGCTCGCGGGCCGGTCTGCGGTCCGGATCGGACTTGCGGGCGGCGTGCTCGTAGTAGGTTGACGGGGCGATCGGCAGCACACGGCAGATCGGCTCGACCCCCGTAGACATCCCGATGCTCGTCGAGGAACGCCGTCATGGCTTGAAGCGGCGGTCGAGCTCCGCCTGGGCAAAATAGGCGCTGGCCTTGCGCAGGATCGCGTTGGCCTGGCGCAGTTCGCGCACCTCCCGCTCGAGGGCCTTGATCTTCTCCTGCTCCTGGCTCGTCGGCCCGGCCCGAAGGCCTTGGTCGCGCTCGGCCTGGCGCACCCAGTGGCGCAGCGTCTCGCGCGAGCAGCCGATCTTGGCCGCAATCGACAAAATCGCCTCATACTGTGAGGAGTACTCGTCCCGGTGATCGAAAACCATACGGACCGCCCGCTCGCGGACCTCTGGTGAATAAGGGGGTGTTCACTTCGTCATGGCTCCATCCTGTCAGGTGTTGGAGCCTCCGGGAATCCCGGCGCGGTTCAGAGCTGCGGCGCCGACGCGGCCAGGTGGGGCGCAGCTGGTATGTGGACGAGACATACCTGAAGGTGCACGGGCGCTGGTGCTACTTGTACCGCGCTATCGACCGGAACGGGAACCTGGTCGACGTGCTGTTCAGTGAGCGCCGCGACATGGCGGCCGCCCAGGCGTTCTTCCGCTCTGCCAAAGCGGTGACCGGCGTGACACCGGACCGGGTCACGACGGACGGCCACGACAGCTATCCCCGAGCCATCCGCACCGAGCTGGGCAAAGGTGTGCGGCACCGGACCAGCGCCTACTTGAACAACAGGCTGGAGCAGGATCACCGCGGCGTCAAAGGTCGCTATGGGCCCATGCGGGGCTTCAAATGCCCGAGATCAGCCGCTCGGTTCTGTCGCGCATACGATGAACTGCGCAACTTCCTTCGCGCTCACTTCCGCCACAACCACTACATTCCCGCTGATTGCCGCAGACTCCAGTTCCTCCGCCGCACCATGACGGTGCTGGCCGTCCTGAAAGCCGCGTGACGGGACGTCGCCGCACGTCCGAAAGCACAGGCTATACTTGCTGGCGCGAGCCCTGACAGAACCAGCATGATAGCTTGGCTGTAACTTCATACCAGTTTCAGCCATAATCCTCATGTTTGTTGAAGGTCTTGGCGCCGAATCGGTCGGCGCGTCATAGGGCCTCAAATGACCCGTGCTCTGGCTTTCGCCACTGCTCTCCTGCTTGCCAGCCTCTCACACGCACCTACCGCACAAGCCGCAGACCCGGTGCACTTCTGGGATCTTCAGTCTCGGTCGCTCCGGCTCCTCGTAGCCTCGCCGCAGGTGATGGTCACCCGCACCGAGACGGGATGGGATGCCTACTGCCGCTGTCCGGTGGTGCTCGCACCTTCAGAGATCCCTGAGATCATGAAGAAGGCCATCGTGGCTGTCGAGGACAAGCGCTACTTTGACCACAATGGCGTCGATGTCGTCTCGCTGCTGTCCGTGCTCAAGGGAGGCCTGACCCGGGGTGGCAGCACGATCCCGATGCAGCTTCTCAAGAACCTGATCTTCCACGATCTGCGAGGAAGTGATGTGCTCAGCCGTCTTGAGCGCAAAGGCGCGGAGGTCTGGTACGCCGGCCTCTTCGATGACGCAGTCGGAAAAGAGGAACTCCTGGCGGCCTACCTCAACCAGATCGAGTTTGGCGGGCGCGATATCGTAGGGCTGTATCGGGCGAGCCGCCACTACTTCCGCAAAGAGCCGAAGGATCTGACCCTCTACGAGGCCGCTCTGCTGGCCGGCATGGTCAAAGCGCCCGCCCGCCTCAACCCGCTTCGGGAACAGACCCGCGATCGAGCGCGCGATCGAGCGCTTCTGGTCCTACAGCTCATGGCAGAACAGGGCATGATTACCGACAAGGAACGCCGCCAAGCCGGGAAGGCTGGGATCCGCCCCGGCATGCTTCCGGAGTTCAAGATCCAGCCGCAGGCCTTCACCGAGTGGGTGGTGGAGACCTGGGGCGACAGGTATGTTCAGCCGGGGGAGACGGTCCGGTTCTTTGTCACCCTGAATCCTCGGTTCCAGAACATGGCCGAGCACCACCTCAGCAAGCTTGCTCGGGAAGGGACAGTCCCGCCGCAGTATGATGCTGGTGCGGTGATGATGACGCCGAACGGGCGCGTGCAGGCGATGGTCGGCTCCATCGATTGGTCTCAGCGCCAGTTCAACAATGCGGTGAAAGCCAATGTTCAGGTGGGCTCGACAGCCAAGCTGCCCCTGCTGATAGCTGCTTGTGAGAACGGCAAGACCCCAGAGAGCCGGGTCTTGGACCAACCGCTCACAGGGACCTGGCCTTCGAATGGCGCACTCGGCTATCGGGGTCAGACGACTCTGAAGGAGACCATCGCCGCGTCGCGCAATGCTGCGGCTGTCCGGCTGACGCAAGAGATTGGGGCTGATACCGTTGCTGAGGTCAGCCGCCGCATTGGCATCGATCCTGGGTCTGTCGCTGACGCTGGCTTTGTCCTCGGCTCCTCCTCGAGCAATGTCATGACCATGACGGCGGCCTATGCGGCTGTCGCTAACAGCGGGTACCGGGTCATCCCATCGGGCGTGCTGGCGGTGGTCGACGGCCGCGGCCAAGTTCGGGCTGACTTTCTCACGCCCATGCGCAAGAGGGTCATTCCGGAGAAGTGTGTCGAGCCGACACGGACGGTTCTGCGCGAGGTGGTGCAGAATGGAACCGGGCGGGCGGCGCGTCTGGAGCGGTGGCCGGCGTACGGCAAGACCGGAACCTCAACCGGGAATGCTGATGCCTGGTTTATTGGCTGGAGCGAGCAGCGGGTGATTGGCGTCTGGATGGGCCGGCGCCGTGGTGAAACCGGGCCTGCTCTTGCCGGTGCTGGTGCTCCCGCTGCTTACTTCGGGCGTGTTGCCAATGCGGCAAACGAGTGGGCCGCGCGTCAGCAGAGACTTGAAGAGCAACGGCTTGCGAGCGTACGCCCCAAGCGAGGTCTTGAGCCGGGCAGGATCGTTGATTGGCTCTCTTCTCTTCCGCAGGCCATGACCATGCCTGGAGCCTCATCAGAGCAAGACATGCCTCGCCGCGAGAAACGGACTTGAGCCATCCGAGCCCTGACCGGATGGCCCCCTGCCACGATCATCCCGATCGAGGGTGCTCATGATGCTCATCCGCTATGTGAGCTGCGTATTGGCAATCCTGCTTGCCGTAGGGATCAGCGCCCTTGTGGCGGCGGGGCACCTGCCTGCGCAGGCGCAGAGATCAGACACACGACAGCTGGTTGAGGCTCAATTCCACGAGTGGCTGGCAGGCACTGTCTGGCCCGATGCGCAAAAGCAGGGTGTCTCGCGCGAAACATTCGACCGCGCCCTCGTGACCCTCACACTGGACTGGAGTTTGCCAGAACTCCAGCCCCCTGGGCAAACAACACCGCCCGACACGCAGCGGCAAGCCGAGTTCCAGAACCCGGGCCGCTATTTTGTCGAAGACCAACTGGCCACCCTCACCAAAGCCGGGAGCAGCCTCCTGAAGCAATGGGCGATCGCTCTGACGATCATCGAACAGCGCTACGGCGTGCCGCGGGAGATCATCGTGGCGATCTGGGGACGCGAGTCACAGTTTGGCCGTGTCGCACCGTCATACTCAGCCTTGAGAGTACTGGCCACGCAAGCCTTCATGGGGCGCCGCCGCTCCCTCTACTACCCAGAACTCCTGGCCGCTCTGCTGATCGTGGAACAGGACCATGTGCCGGGAGAAACCCTGCAGTCCTCTTGGGCTGGGGCCATGGGACAGCCGCAACTGCTGCCCTCGAAGTTCCTGCGCTATGCGGTTGACGCGGATGGAGACGGCCGACGCGACATCTGGCGTTCGGTACCGGATAGCCTGGCGTCCATTGCTAACTATCTGCATGAGCACGGTTGGAAGCCAGAGCGAGTCTGGGGATTAGAGGTGCACATTCCGACAAGTGTTTCCTGCGCCCTAGAAGGGCCGCGGCAGGGCAAACTGGTGCGGGAGTGGGCACAGCTCGGCCTCACGCGTGCCGATCACACATCCCTGCCAGGCGAGAACAGTGACGCAACCGCGTTCTTGCTGATGCCGGCTGGCCGCTTGGGACCGGCTTTTCTGGTGTCAGACAACTTCTATGTGCTCAAGCAGTACAACGAGTCCGATCTGTACGCGCTGTTCATCGGCCATCTCGCTGATCGGCTGCGTGGGGGCTCCAGTTTTATGACGGTTTGGGCGCCAACCGATCCTATGAGGCGAGGCGATATCTGGACCATGCAGGAGCGCCTGCAGGCCCAAGGAAACGATGTCGGCAAGATCGATGGTCTGATCGGCTTTGCAACGCGCACGGCCATTGGCCAGTGGCAGGCGCGCAACCGGCGCGCGGAGACCTGCTTTCCCGATGCCGCCGTGATCCAAATAATCCGGTAGGCTGCATTCGTTATGACGCCTTTAGGGTTCGCATGACAGAGTCCCTCATTCCTCACCTGACGAGTGAGCCTAGTCTCACACCCGACGAGAAGACGGCTCTTGCCGCACTCGAACCGCGAATTGGGCACTCCTACATCGTGCAGCGCCTCAGGCGAGAAGCAGAGTATGAGACTCTCGCGCTGCGTGAGCGCACCCATCTTTTCGACCGTCAGCACTGGCTCTCGAGCCCAGCCCTGATCCGAGGTGGTCTCCGGCTGCTTGGCCTGCATGAGAGAGCTCGGCGCAATGCTCTTGCCATCGAGGTCCGCCACCACGAGGTGCAGCTCCCTCATCTGCCGGGCGCCTTCGACGGGTTCGTGCTCCTGCACCTCGCGGATCTGCACTTCGGCATGAATGAGCAGTTTCTGGACACGCTCATCGGACGCATCGAGCCGCTGCGCTATAATCTGTGTGTTCTGACAGGCGATTACCGCGCTCTCACCTATGGCCCGTATAGAGAAGCGCTGGATGGACTGGAGCGCCTCCGGGCTGCCATCAAGGCGCCTGCTTACGCAATCCTCGGGAACCACGATACGATCCGCATGGTGCCCGCCATGGAGCGCATGGGATACCGGCTCCTGTTGAACGAAGCGATGAGTGTTTCATGTGATGGCGAAGCTATCTACCTGGCCGGTGTTGATGATGCAAACTTCTACCGCATGGCCAACATTGAGCAGGCCGCGGGTGAGATCCCAGCGGGAGCCGTGTCGATCCTGCTTTCGCACACCCCCGAGACGTATCAACGTGCCGCACGTGCTTCATTCGACCTAATGCTGTGCGGACATACGCACGGCGGCCAGATTTGTCTGCCGGGCGGCATTCCGATCCGCACCGAGGCGACCAGCCCTCGCTGCTTTGTCAGGGGCTCGTGGCGGTATGGCAGGATGATCGGCTATACGTCAGTCGGTGCCGGCACCTGCATCGTCGATGTGCGCCTGAACTGCCCGCCCGAGGTGACCCTGCATCGACTTCGGCATTGGACCCCACTCTGACGGGTTCTGTTGCAGCTTTGAAGCTTGGTCGGCCTGAGCTACGACACAAGGGTGCTGAGAAGGGCAGGCGGTGAGGAAAAAGAGCAAGAGCCCGTTTAAGGGTCGACAGTTCACGGCGGAGATCATCCTATGGGCAGTCCGTTGGTACCTGCAGTTCCCGATCAGCTACCGTGACCTTAAACGCTTGTTCTCTGATCGTGGTGGGCAAGTGGACCACACGACCTTGTTCCGCTGGATCCAGGCTTACGCTCCCGAACTCGACAAGCGCCTCCGTCCTCATCGGCGCATAACGAACGGCTCCTGGAGGGTGGACGAGACATATATTCGGGTGAAGGGCGAATGGGTTTACCTCTACCGCGCGGTTGATGCGACAGGGCAGACCATTGATTTCTTGCTCTCAGCCAAGCGGGATGCCGCTGCAGCCCGACAGTTCTTCCGCAAGGCTTTGGGGCAGCCGTACACGGTTAATCCGCGGACCATCACTGTCGACAAGAATGCAGCCTATCCTATCGCGACGAAAGCTATGAAACGCGCTGGAGAGCTCTGGCGCTTTGCCAAACTCCGGCAGGTGAAATTCTTGAACAACATCATTGAGCAGGATCACCGGCGTATCAAGCGCCTGGTCCGGCCAGGCCTGGGC
>NZ_JBFUMH010000015.1:0-57367 GCF_054049475.1 Microvirga sp. P5_D2
GGATTGTCCTCGCTGACGTACTCGTCGAGGCAGGCCGGGAACAAGGTGCCCTGGCTGCGCTCCTGGCCTTGGACAAACCGCTTCATCGCGATCCCTCCAGTCCGTGCTAACCCCACCAGATTACCAGATCCCGCGTTTTGACACAGCCTCGACCCGAAGCGGCCCTTCAGGGTGCGGGATTCTTTTACCAAAAACTATGGTGACTAAAGACGATAGGGAAGCTCAAGCTGAGAGGATCACTCAGATCGGTCGCACGTGCATCAGACCTTTCCAGCCAGTCGAGCGTTCTAATCGACACAAGATCTGTTCAATGTTCGCGCTGGCGACTGATCGCCTTCTGGGCGCCCAGCAACTGAGCTCTATAACCCCTCGGTCCAGTCGAAGCTCGGCACGCGGCCTCAGCCCGAGGGATGATCTGGCGAGGCCCGAACGAACGCTAGGAGACATAGGCTATGGATTATGTGAGGCTTGGCCGCTCAGGCCTTGAGGTTTCTCGCCTGTGTCTCGGCTGCATGACGTACGGAACTCCCGATCGTGGCAACCATCCCTGGACGCTGGACGAGGAACAAAGCCGGCCCTTCATCAAGCGTGCGCTGGAACTCGGCATCACGTTCTTCGATACCGCCAACGTTTATTCCGACGGCACGAGCGAAGAGATCGTCGGCCGGGCGCTCAAGGACTTCGCCCGGCGCGAAGAGGTGGTGATCGCTACAAAGGTGCACGGGCGCATGCGCCCCGGACCGAACGGTGCTGGCCTGTCACGCCTTGCGATCATGACCGAGATCGACAACAGCCTGCGCCGGCTCGGCACCGACTACGTTGATCTCTACCAGATCCATCGCTGGGACTACTCAACCCCGATCGAGGAAACGCTTGAGGCGCTGCACGACGTCGTCAAGGCCGGCAAGGCTCGGTACATCGGAGCCTCCTCGATGTATGCCTGGCAATTCGCCAAGGCCCTTTTTACCGCTGATCTGAATGGCTGGACACAGTTCGTATCCATGCAGAACTACTACAATCTCCTCTACCGCGAGGAGGAGCGGGAGATGCTGCGGCTGTGCCAAGCCGAGGGGATCGGCGTCATCCCCTGGAGCCCACTTGCACGCGGGCGTCTCACCCGTGACTGGGATGAGAGTAGTGCCCGCTCGGAGACGGACGAGTTCGGCAAAACGCTGTATGCCAGAACAGGCGAGGCCGACCGCAAGGTCGTGCAGCGCGTCGCCGAAATCGCGAGCCGACGCGGAGTTCCTCGGGCGCAGGTTGCATTGGCTTGGCTGCTGCACAAGTCGGTGGTGACGGCGCCGATTGTCGGCGCCTCAAAGCCGCAGCACCTGGAGGATGCGGTGGCCGCCCTGTCTATCAAGCTGACACCTGAGGAGATAGCTGAACTGGAAGAGCCGTATGTGCCACACGCCGTAGCAGGATTTGCATAGTCGGAAGAGCCAGGAGCAAACGCGAAACCGATAATCGCCGTGGGTTGACCCCCAGCCATCTCAGTGTGGCTTGGCCAACGTCGGTTCCTGGCACTCCCGGGACGTCAGCGCTTGGTCCGCTTCGGCGGGGTGTTGTCACGTTAACCAGCCTCGGGCGCATTGAGGCAAATTTGGCCACATGACAGTTTCAAGCGGCGACATTCGCCGCTACTTTCCACTCTGCCATGGCGTTGAGGCGGTGAAGGTAGGTCGCACGGGCACAGCGGCGGGAGCGGGGTGGAACGAACAGGTTGCGCACGGCCGAGAACACGCTGACGAACCGCTGCAGGTACCTGGGTGATCRAAAGCCTTGCATCACCCGCTCTCGGCGCCGGAACGGTAAATGCGAATTCTCGGCCCGGTTGTTGAGCCCTTTGTGCGAGCGGTGCTCGACGTCTGGCATGACTTGGGGCCGAGCGGCTGCGTAGGAGCCCAGCGTATCGGTGATCATTCGCCGGGGTGGGCCGCCCTGTGTCTTCAACAGGCGGATCAGCAAACGTTTGGCGGCCTTGGTGTCGCGGCGGCTCTGGACGATTTCATCGAGCACATAGCCGGGCATCGTCAACTTAACGGCTTGAGATAGGCCTAGCCTCTCGGTGGAGCGTCCGATTAGGGGCCCGTCGTGACGCCCGAGATCTCCGTCCAGACCCGAAAGGCGTGAGTTCGGGACATGCGATGATCGGCTGCGTTGGTCTTGGCAGGACGGCGGAAGAGATTGGCAACCTCATCGTGAACCGAGAGGAAGCGTTGCGCCTGGCCGGCTGACTTGAAGCGCTTCATGATGCGCTCTCGCCGGCGAGTCGGCTGGTGACTGTTCTCAGCTCGGTTATTCAATCTCCGATGCTGCCGATGTTCGACACCCGGCATGATCTCGCGCTTGGCCGCGCCATAGCTGGCCAGCTTGTCCGTGATCATCACCCGCGGAGCGATGCCTTGTTTCTTGAGCAGCTTGCGCAACAGGCGCTTGGCGGCTTTCGCGTTGCGGCGGCTCTGAACCAGAATGTCGAGCACGACCCCATGTTGATCCACGGCACGCCACAACCAATGCTTCCGGCCCGCAATGCTGATGGCAACCTCGTCTAAGTGCCATTTGTCTCCCGGTGCCGGAAGACGCCTGCGGATCTGCTTGGCAAAGCTGTCGCCGAACTTCAGCGCCCACTGCCGGACCGTCTCATGACTGACCTCGATGCCGCGGGCCGCCAGCATCTCCTCGACCATCCGCAGGCTCAAAGGGAAACGGAAGTACAACCAGACAGCATGGCTGATGACTTCAGCCGGGTAGCGGTGACGGGCATAGCGGGGATGACGGGTTGGTTTCATACCCCGCTTATGCTCGGGTCCAGTCACCGTCGCGTTAACCTGACGGTGCCCATGCGTGATACCCTGCATCTCGCAACGGCCGAGAACTGGTTTGTACCGCAGCGCCTAACAGCGGCAATGAACGATCGTCTGCAAACCACCGATATTCCGTTCGGTACCGTCATTGCACCGCTCAATCCTTTCCGTCGCACACTCGCGGTGCGCTCCGCGCCTTTCACGAGTGGGTCACCTGTAACTCCGGCATGGCTTGGCGGCTTATCCGATGATCCGCACCCCGAAATCATCTTGGAGCACACTGCCGTGATCCTCAGCAGCTCTGGAGCACCGCTGGCATTCGTGAGAGAATGGTTCCGGTCAGACCTTGTCTCGTTGGTCCCAAAAGTCTCGGCTCATAGCCAAGCCGCAGAGTACGAAGTGTGAGCGATGACAGCTCAACAGAACCTGGCGTCTCACGCCCTCAATGATCCTGAGTTGCTCGAGGAAATCCAGTTCCTGGACCACCAAGTTCAGTTCAGGCCGACGCACGCCGGCTGGATGTCCTTTGTGGTACAACAGGGACACCGACCGACCGTTCTTCTCGCGTCCAATCGCGAGACCCTTCTCATGGAATCATATAAGACCGTGGAGCGCCGGACGAGGGGAAGGGCTAAAGATTACGTACAGTCACCTTCTGCAGTTGTCGTCCGACAGCTTAATGGAACTCCAAGGCTGTCAAATGCGCGTGAGCTCAAGCGACTTGGAAAGGCAATCTTCAGACGCGGCCCAGACAGGGCCTGAGCCTGATCTTGGCTCGAGACCGAACCGCTGCTGCGCCAAGGCCCGCAATCCGATTAACTGACAACCTGCCTCTTACAAGGACCCAAGATGGGCTACAGCCTGATCCCACTGGCGCCCGGCGCCTATGATCTATTCCTGAACGACACCATCGTTGCCAGTGTGGTGAGAAACGGCTCACGTCAGCCTTACACCTGGACCGCCGAGTTGCTGGAGGATCTGCCACGCAGCAAACGTCCCTTGCCGTTCAAAGATATCGAGCACAGCTTTCCATCCTTGGAGGAGCTATGCGCCTGGCTCGGCCAGCCGACGCTGCAGATCAACAGTCGCCAGAACCCCACTCAGAGTATGTGAGATTGCAGGGGCGCTTCGTCAGCTCGTCCGCCTCTATGACGGGCAGTGTCAACTCCGGTTGAATACTGCCCCACTTTGAGCGATGGACTTGCTCCGAAAAATGGATGGCCTCTCAGGAAGGAGGATCTCGAGGATCTCTATCCCGCACATTTCTCCAAAGAGTTGTAGGATGAGGCCGTCCGGCTTGCTCGGACGAGCGGCCGCAGCCGACACGAAGTCGCCCAAAATCTCGGGATCGGCCACCGCGAGCCCGAGATTGATAATTCCCTTAAGGAGCGCCAGGAGGACATGATGCCCGAGCTGAAATGGCTGCAGCGAGAGAACGAGATCCTGGGCCAGGAACTCCTCTCGACGTTTGGTACCAATCTCGATGAAGTGGCCTTGGCTCCGGCCAACAGCGGTGTGTTTCAGATCACCTACGAGGCGAGATCGTCTAGGATCGCAGCGTGACGAAAGCTTTCTAGAGGCCAAGATCCTGAAGCAGCGTGTCTGCGACCCATTGGGCCCTAAACGGAGCCTCGCTCACAGTAACCAGTAGCGCTCCGACGGGCATTGGATAGCCACCGGAGCGCATGGCCTTGTAACTACCCTTGAGCTCAGCCTGATCGTGCAACCGACCTCATGCCACGTCCAGGCCTAGATCTAGGATCGGTGCGCTGTGTGTGATCCAGCCAGTGGAGATCAGGTCCACGCCTGATGCCGCGATCTGGGGTGCTGTTGCCACCGTGATCCGGCCGGATGCTTCCGTGGCGGCTCGCTTGTTTACTCGCCTTACGGCCTCTGCGAGGGTGTCCGGGCTCATGTTGTCGAGCAGGATCGCGTCAGCTCCGACCTCCAGCACCTCATCCAGCTGATCGAGGGTGTCGACCTCGATCTCGATCTTGACCAAATGGCCGACAGCCGTACGGGCACGCTCCAGCGCCGGTCGGACACCTCCAGCGATGGCGATGTGGTTGTCCTTGATTAGAACGGCGTCATCCAGCCCAAAACGGTGGTTGGCTCCACCTCCCGCCCGGACGGCATGCTTCTCGAGCGCACGCAGCCCCGGTGTGGTCTTGCGCGTGCAGACGATCCGCGCATGGCCATGAGGTCGAACAGCATCGACGAGTGTCGCCGTTGCCGTTGCGATGCCCGACAGCTTGCAGAGCAGGTTCAGAGCCACACGTTCCGCTGAGAGGATGCTCCGGGCCGGACCGTCAACCCGAAGAATAGCCTCGCCCCGTTCAACTCGAGCGCCATCGGGTCGGTCGATCACGATTGCAACGGCAGGGTCAATCAGTGTGAAGGCCAAGACTGCTGCGTCGACGCCAGCCACCACACCGGGCTCCCGGGCCATAATGGCACCGCGCAATCTGGCGTCAGCTGGAATAACAGCATCGGTGGTGATGTCGCCGGCTCGGCCCAGATCCTCGAGCAGTGCTGCGCGCACGATCGGCTCCACCAGCAGGCGAGGGAGCGGGGACAAGACGTCATGTGTGGGGACGGTGGGCTTCATGCAACTCTCCTGGTAGGCGCGGCTGTCTCCTCGATCTCGGCCGCGAGGCGCAGCGCCTGATCGAGGGTGATCTCGGTATGCTCTCCAGGCATTCGGGCAGGGTGGTCGAGCCGCTGATGGGCGCCCCGGCTTTCACGCCGACTGTGTGCGCAGACTGCGATCATCAGGCTCACCAGCGCAGCATCGCGCTCATCCGGTGAAGGCACCTCGTGAACCCGTGCTCGGAGGTGACGGATCGCATCCGTCAACCCTGCCGCATCACGGCGGACGCCAACCTGCCGATCCATACGCGACCGGATCTGCGAGAGACGCGAAAATGGTGGATCATCAGAGGCGGACGATTGCAGAGCAAAAGGAGGTGAGGGGGACTGGCCCGTCCTCGACCGGAGTGCTCGGCTCTTAACATCATCGGCAATCCAGGCGGCATAGGCCAGCGCCTCGAGGAGCGAGTTGCTCGCCAGCCGGTTTGCCCCGTGCAGACCGGTGGAAGCAACCTCGCCGCAAGCCCAGAGCCCTTCGACCGTGCTGCGGCCCTGATGGCCCACCTTGATCCCGCCCATGTGGTAATGAGCGGCTGGGCGTACCGGAATAGGCTCACGCACCGGATCGAGGCCGGCGGCTCGGCACAGCGCCGTCACGCCGGGGAATTTGTGGGTGATCTGCTCACCAAGCACCTGGCGTGTATCGAGGAACACGCGTGCACCCGCGCTGATCTGGGCAAAGATCGCCCGAGCGACGACATCGCGCGGCGCCAGTTCCTCTCCGGGAATGTCGTGCATGAAGCGCTCGCCACAGCTGTTAATGAGCAGGGCTCCTTCGCCACGCAAGGCTTCGGTGGCTAGCGGCATCGGATCACGGCCAGCCGCAATGGCCGTGGGATGGAACTGAACGAACTCGAGATCGCGCAGGATCGCCCCAACGCGGGCCGCCAGCGCCAGTCCGCCTCCTATTGCTCCCAAGGGGTTGGTGGTGTGCGCATAGAGCCCTCCGATTCCGCCTGTCGCCAACACCACGGCGCGGCCAGGGATCAGGATGGGCTCATGTCTGCGCACGGAGCCCCACCCCGCACAGAACACGCCGGTCACCTGACCGTTAGCATCGAGCGCCAGGTCAGTCACCTGATGACCCTCCCGAACCTCAATCCACGAGGCGCTCAAAACAGCTTGGATAAGGGCTTCCAGGACACGCTTGCCGGTTCGGTCCCCATCCGCATGAACAATCCGCCGGCACGAGTGCGCGGCTTCCAGTCCTAGGACCAAGTTGTCCCCAGAGGCGGTTCGATCAAAGACGGCGCCTTGAGCCACCAGCCACTCGATGCAGGAGGGGGCAGCGGCTGCGACCCGAGCGGCAACATCGGGATCGCAGAGGCCAGCGCCGACCCGGAGGGTGTCAGTCGCGTGCAGGGCAGGGTGGTCATCATCCCCGAGAGCGGCCGCAATCCCACCTTGCGCCAGCGGCGTGGAGGCCTGCTGCCCTAGGGGCGATGCCACAAGCAGGGTCACGGGCAGCGGCGCTAGCTGCAGGGCAGTTGCGAGCCCCGCGATGCCGCCACCCACGACCACCACTCGGTCGAGCGGATAGGCTGTTCTCATGGCCAGCCCTCAGCGCACAGCGAGCATGCGCTCGACAGCCCGCCGCGCCCGCCCGGCCACCGCCGGATCGATCGTGACCTCATGCCGACGCTGCTCCAGAGCCTGCCGGATCTTAGGGAGGGTGATGCGCTTCATGTGCGGACACAGATTACAGGGCCGCACGAATTCGACCTCCGGATACAAAGCCGCTACGTTGTCGCTCATCGAGCACTCGGTCACGAGGGCGACACGGGCGGGGCGCTTCTCGCCGACGAAGTCGGCCATGCCGGCCGTCGATCCGGCGTAGTCGGCCTCCGCTACGACCTCGGGTGGCGCCTCCGGGTGGGCTAGCACCACCACGTCCGGATAGCTCGCGCGCACCTCACGAATATCTTCTGCGGTGAAGCGCTCATGGACCTCGCAGTGGCCGGCCCAGGTGATGATCTCAATGCCAGGCACCTGGGCGGCGGTGTTCTGGGCCAGGAACTCGTCCGGCAGCATGATCACCCGATCGACACCAAGGGACTCGATGACCCTCTTGGCGTTGCCCGAGGTGCAACAGATGTCCGCCTCGGCCTTCACGGCCGCTGATGTGTTGACATAGGTGACGACCGGCACGCCCGGGTAGCGCGCCCGCAGCTGCCGCACATCCTCTGCGGTGATCGACTCGGCCAGCGAACAGCCGGCCTCGGCATCCGGGATGAGCACCGTCTTGTTTGGATTGAGAAGTTTGGCGGTCTCGGCCATGAAGTGCACACCGGCGAGCACGATGACATCAGCATTTGTGTTCACGGCTTCTCGCGCCAGGGCCAGGCTGTCGCCGACAATGTCCGCCACCGTGTGGAAAATCTCAGGCGTTTGATAGTTGTGGGCCAGAATGACCGCATTGTGCTCGCGCTTGAGGGCAAGGATAGCCTCAATATCACCGGCGAAGAAGGGCCATTCCATAGCCGGAACATGGTGCCGCACACGCGCATAGAGGTCGGGCAGGGGCAGGGATACGGACGCAAACGAAGCAGCACTGGCCATGGCAGCCTCCTATGCTCGTTCAGAGCATTAACTAATTACAATAATACTCTCAATGAGCATTACTGACTCGCAAGAAAGCCGGCTGAGTAGCCGGCGCATGACTTATGCTAAGCGCGAGTATAAGTGTTCGTCAACCCATAATCTGCTGCAACAGTGGCTCACCGTAAGCGGGGCAGGCGCACGCCGGGCGCCGGGCGCTCGACCAGCACCTCGCGCCGGAAGCGCACCAGCCGGGCCGGGCGCCCGCCCGTCTCGGTTGTGACCTCGCCTGTTTCCTCAACGAGCCCTTGCATCTCCACGAGACGGCGGAAGTTCTGCTTGTGCAGGCGCACGCCTGATAGAGCCTCCACCGTCCTCTGAAGGTCGAGCAGGGTGAAGGAGGCGGGCATCAGCTCGAAGATCACTGGCCGGTACTTGATCTTGCCGCGCAGGCGGCCAATCCCGGTCGCCAAGATGCGCCGATGGTCGAGCGCCATGGGCTGACCGGGGGCCAGCCGCACTTTCGAAGAGGCAGGCGGTTGTGCATCGCGGAGGGCCTCAGGCACCAGGCCGGCCTCGAACAGGAGCTCGTAGCGCTCAAGAACCCGGTCATCGGTCCAGCTCTCTGCCTCAAATCCAAACGTGAGTTCAATGCGCTCCTCGCGGAACTGTCTCAGGGGTTTGCCGCCAGCACGCGCCCACGCCTTCAGGGCAGGCTCAATGACGGTAAGTGCATTAGGCCGACCGTCCCGCCAATCCTCCCACGGAAGATAGACATACCAGTTCCGCCAAGTGGCATGGGCCAGTCCAGCTGGTTTGGCCTCTCGAACGAGGGCCAAGTAAGCGATCGACAGGGCATGCCCCGCAACCGGATCATGAGCTTCAGCCCGATCGCGGTCGCCAAACGTGTAGAGCTGCTCGACATAGCCTAAGGTCAGCTGGGTCTGTTCGGCTACCCAGGTCCGCAGCCCCATCTCCAGCGTTCGGTGCTGCGAGTGCAGGGGACCGGAGGGAAGGCCCTCCGGGAGCTGCGAGGCTGTCCTGACGGTAAGAACCCGCGGCTCGTCCGGGGTGGCTGCCATGATGACCGCACTGAGATCAATAGTGGGAGCAGGCTGCTTGAAGGCCTTGGGTCGCTGGGAGTTCGAGGCAGGAGACATGGAAACTCAAAAGGATATGAGGCGAGATGGTGGGAGCCTTTGTCACCCCTGTCGAGGGATTTGTCACGACGACCTGACGTGCAGCCAGCGCCAAGTCATCAGATTCAGTGCTTCTCCGTTTTTGAAGGCTTACGTAAACGGTACTATCTTGTGCCGCTTCCTAAGCAGTTTTGCTCTAGGCAAGGCATTTCCAGACTACGGCTGCCAGAAGGGAAAATTTCTTCTCTATCCGCATCGTTTTTTAGAACGAACAAATATTGCTTGCCCGTTCTTTATTCCGTACAAATTCTCTCTCAACTAGAGAGTGGATGCCATGTCCAAGATCGTTGCCCTGATCGGTAGTCCTTCGCCACGTTCACGAACGAAGGGCGTTGTTGATTCAGTTCTCGCGCAGATTGCCCAGAAGGGCGGCGCCTATGTCACAACAATCCATATCAGCACCCTTTTGTCCGATCTTGCTGTCCTGTCGYGCGAAGAGGCGTCGGATCAGGTCCGCGCTGCCTTGAGGGCTGTGGAGGAAGCCGACCTCTTGATCGTTGGCACCCCCGTTTACAAGGGATCCTATCCTGGGTTGTTCAAGCACTTCGTTGATCTGCTCGATTACAAAGCGCTTGCGGGTCTTCCTGTCGCCCTCATTGCAACTGGCGGCTCCGATCGCCATGCCCTCGTTATCGAGCATCAGCTGCGGCCCTTGTTCGGGTTCTTCAATGCCCACACTCTCCCGACAGGAGTTTTCATCCAGGACGGTGCGATTTCGGATGGCGAGGTGCAGGATGAACTCGTTGCGGCTCGGCTCCATCAACTCGTCCAGGAGGCAATTGCGTCCTTGGCTGGAAGCTCGATTGAATCCGTGAGGCGCGTCGCCTAATACCTGTTGATGATTTATCCCATCTTGCGATGACGTGAGGTGCTTGTTGGGCAGAGCGCATGAGCGCGCCGACTACAGGGCTGTTGGCTCCATGCCGAGATGCAGATGTACTGCCGTATTATCAGCCACTCTGCTGAAGAAGCCTTAAGGGTCAGTGGCATGGAGGCGGAGCGCTGGTGCATGGTGCTCTTCAAGCGGCAGCAATCCGTTCAATGAGTGCTGGGCCGACCGGAATGATCAAAACCCAATCAGTCGGCCTCTCTTGTTCTTTATACAGAACACTATGTACTCGCCTGACGCTGAGGGAGATCTTAGCTTGGATGCTGCCAAACTCCCTTGGAAGCAAGGCGCGCCGTAGTTCTTGCTGCGATAAAAGGCTTCTATGACTCTGTCAGCCTAGGCCGGTCAGCGGGCAACTATACTGTTGAAGCCAAGCCAGAGAATATTCTTCCCCGTACGCCTGTTTTTTAAAAAGAACGTTTCCGTTGACTCGGACGAGGGTTGGCCTCACGTTGAGGTGCATCTTTCACGGGACAGCAACAGGCAAAAAATGAGCGCCACAGCTTTTGCGAACATTCAACAATTTCAAGGTGACGCTTCGGATGACAGCTCTCACCGCCAGAGCGGATACGAGGTTCTGGCGAAGCGATTTCGACCGATCTTCGACAGGATTGCCGCCGGAGCTGTCGAGAGGGAGCGGAATCGTGCTCTTCCTAGGGAGCCTATCAAATGGCTCAAAGAAGCTGGCTTTGGCGCAGTTCGGGTTCCTGTAGAATATGGCGGAGGTGGAGCGACCCTCTCGGATCTCACGCGCTTGTTGATCGAGCTAGCGGAGGCGGACTCAAACCTTCCGCAAGCCCTGCGCGCGCATTTCGGCTTTGTCGAGGACCGGCTCGTATCCCAACCGGGAGCGCAGCGGGATGCTTGGTTGCAGCGCTTCGTCGCCGGTGAAATCGTCGGCGGTGCTTGGACCGAAATCGGCAACGTCAAACTTGGTGACGTCATCACCAAGGTCACGCCTTCCGGCGACCATTGGCTCTTGAACGGCACCAAGTACTACAGCACCGGCAGCATCTTTGCCGACTGGATCGACGTATATGCGAAACGTGCGGACACAGGAGCCGACGTAATTGCGATCGTCAGCACTCATCAGTCCGGTGTCGAACAATTTGACGACTGGAACGGCTTTGGCCAGCGGACCACTGGAAGCGGGACCACCATCTTCAAGGATGCGTCCGTGGCGGACGCGAACGTCATCGATTTCGGAACGCGCTTCAAATACCAAACCGCCTTCTACCAGCTTGTGCTGGTTGCTGTGCTCGCAGGCATTGCCAGAGCARCAGAGCGGGATGTCGCGCGAGAGGTTCGAGCCCGGACGCGCGTTTACAGCCACGGCAACGCCCGCAGGCCCGCCGACGACGTTCAGATCCAACAGGTCGTGGGGCGTATCGCTGCTGCGTCCTACGCAGCCGAGGCGATCGCCGGTCGAGCCGGGGAGGCGGTCCATGCTGCTTACGAGGCGTCGTTCACGGGGCCTGCCGGAAGCGAGCCGGAAGCGCATACCGTCGCAGAGATCGAGTCTGCGAAGGCACAGGTTGCTATCGCCGATCTCGTGCTGCGCGCCACGGGTGATCTCTTCAATGCACTCGGCGCTTCCGCAACGGCGGACGACAGAGCTCTCGATCGCCACTGGCGGAATGCTCGGACGGTGCTGAGCCACAACCCGCTGATCTACAAGGAAAAGATCTTGGGTGATTGGACCCTCAACCGTGGCGAGCCGGTCTATGTCTGGCAGATCGGCCAAGGCTAGCAGCCTGCTCGCAAAACGCACTCGTCCCTGCGGACCGCCTCATTGCAACAACACGTGCAGAACGGAACCTAATCCAATGAGCAAGACCATTCGCTTCAATGCATTCGACATGAACTGCGTCGGGCACCAGTCCCCGGGCCTTTGGGCGCACCCCCGCGATCGGTCCTGGCAATACAAGGACCTCGAGTACTGGACCGACCTCGCGAAGACCCTGGAACGAGGGGTCTTCGATGGGATCTTCATCGCCGATGTGATCGGCTACTACGACGTCTATAAAGGCTCGAACTACCACGCGCTCCAGCAGGCAGCCCAGATCCCGGTCAATGACCCGTTGCAGCTTGCGGCGCCCATTGCACTGGCGACCGAACACCTCGGCATCGGGATCACGGCATCGACGTCGTTCGAGCACCCCTATACGTTCGCCCGCCGGCTCTCGACGGCCGACCACCATACCAAGGGGCGCATCGGCTGGAACATCGTCACCTCGTATCTCGAGAGTGGGGCCAAGAACATCGGGGAGGGTGGTCTGCGTCGGCACGACAACCGCTATGATGTTGCGGCCGAATATCTGGAAGTGCTCTACAAGCTGTTCGAAGGAAGCTGGGAGGAAGGGGCGGTCGTACGGGACCGGGACCGGCGCATCTTCACCCATCCTGAGAAGGTGCACGAGATCGGGCACAAGGGACGCTATTTCGAAGTGCCCGGCTATCACCTCTCCGAGCCGTCCCCACAGCGCACGCCCGTGCTCTATCAGGCCGGCGCATCAGGTCCCGGCAAGGCCTTCGCCGCCAATCACGCCGAGTGCGTGTTCGTGGCCGCGCCGACTAAGCCTGTTCTGAAATCATACGTCGCGGACGTCCGCCGTCAGGCAGCCGAAGCCGGGCGGGATGCAAGCAAGGTCCTGATCTACACCCTCGTCACCATCATCGTCGACGAGACCGACGCGAAGGCCCAGGCGAAGTTCGAGGAGTACAAGCGGTACTCGTCCTATGACGGAGCACTGGTCTTCATGTCCGGCTGGAGCGGTATCGATTTCGGTCAGTACGCTCCGACCGATCTCGTCAAGAAGGTTGAAACCAACGCCATTGTTTCCGTTGTTGAGAACCTTGCAGGCGGTGGGAAGTCCTGGACGATCGAGGAGCTCGCGCAATRGGGCGGGATCGGCGGGCTGGGGCCGGTTTTCGTCGGCTCGCCTTCGACGATCGCCGACATCCTGCAGGAATGGGTCAATGAGACGGATGTGGACGGCTTCAATCTCGCTTATGCGGTCACGCCTGAGAGCTTCGAGAATGTAGTCGAGTTCCTCGTTCCCGAGCTTCAGCGGCGTGGATCCTACCCGACGTCCTACAAGCCCGGCACGTTGCGCGAGAAGCTGTTCGGCGAAGGCGCCTATCTGCCGGCAACCCATCCAGGTGCGCAGTACCGCGACATCGAGGCCATCAAACGGCGTGGGGCGGAAGCTATTAGCACTCCCGTCCGGGAGGACCGGCTCGTCGCGGCAGGAGAGTAAGTGATGACAAGTCCGATCCTCCAGCTGCGCGACGTCTCGCTCTCGTTCAAAGGTATCAAGGTGCTGCGCGACCTGAGCTTCGATGTCGTCAGAGGCGAGATCTGCGCTCTCATCGGCCCCAACGGGGCGGGCAAGAGCTCGCTCCTCAACATCATCACCGGTGTCTATCAGGCCAATGCCGGTGAGATCGTCTTCGAAGGCAAGCGCTTCGGGAAGATCACCCCTTTGGCGGCAGCACGGCACGGCATCGGTCGGACGTTTCAGCACAACGCGCTGTTCAGCCGGTTGACCGTTCTCGAGAATGTGCTCGCCGGGCTGACGCGGCACAGCCGGACCAGTCTCATCGAGCATGCTTTCGGCCTTCCCCGCGACCGCAGTGAGGACAGGGGCTTTCGCCACCGCGCCGACCATATGATCGACATCCTAGATTTGACGGCATACCCCGACACGATCGTCTCGACTCTGCCTTATGGCGTGCAAAAGCGTGTCGACCTGGCTCGGGCATTGGTAGGGCGGCCGACACTGCTGCTGCTCGACGAGCCGATGGCAGGCATGAACCATGACGAGAAGCGGCGGATGGCGCGCTTCATCGCCGATGCCAACCGCAATCTCGGCACGACGGTGGTGCTGATCGAGCACGATATTGGCGTGGTCATGGATTTGTCAGACCACGTTGTCGTGCTCGATTACGGCAGAAAAGTTGGCGACGGCAATCCTGACGAGGTGCGCCGGAACCCGGACGTCATTGCGGCCTATCTCGGCGCCGTTCATGAGGCAGCGGCATGAACTTTTTCATCGAAACACTGCTTGGCGGTCTTCTTGCCGGCGTGATGTATTCCCTCGTCGCGATCGGGTTTGTTCTGATCTACAAGGCGTCCGGTGTCTTCAATTTCGCCCAAGGATCAATGGTTCTCTGCGCAGCGCTGACATTTGTCACGCTGACCGAGAGTGGATTGAACTGGTGGATCGCGTTGCCCGTGACCCTCGCGATCATGGTCGTAATCGGCATTGCGATTGAACGCCTGGTTCTGCGCCCGCTCGTCAACCAGCCACAGATCACGTTGTTCATGGCGACCCTCGGATTGAGCTTCGTCATTGAAGGGCTGTCCCAGATCATCATGGGCGCCAGCGTCCACGAGCTTGATCTTGGGATCGTCGACGTACCGGTTGAGTTCGGGCCGATCCAGCTCAGCCAGTTCGACCTTGTGGCCGCAGCAACCGCCGGCCTCCTTGTTGTCGCCCTGTCCCTTCTCTTCAGCAAGACGCGGATCGGCATCTCCTTAAGAGCCATCGCCGATGATCCACAGGCTGCCCTGTCGGTCGGCATCCGCCTGCAGGTCCTGTGGCGGATCGTCTGGGGCGTCGCCGGGGCAGTGGCTCTCGTCGCAGGGTTGCTGTGGGGTGCGCGCCAAGGCGTCCAGTTCTCGCTGACGTTCGTCGTCCTTAAGGCCCTGCCGGTCCTCATCATCGGAGGTTTCACGTCGATTGCCGGCGCGATTGTCGGCGGGCTGATCGTGGGAGCGAGCGACAGTCTCGCCGAGATCTACTTGGGCCCGATCCTCGGCGGCAGTGTCTCGACCTGGTTCGCCTATGTTCTTGCTGTCGCCTTTCTGCTGGCCCGCCCGGCGGGACTGTTCGGCGAACGTGCCATCGAAAGGGTTTGATCCATGTCGCTTATCAGCTCTGAAGCACCGGCCGATTTTGTCGCCTCACCGGTCACCGGCTTCGACTCGAAGCGGATTGCCGCCACCTGCCTAGGTGCTGTGATCATCGCCGCGTATGGCCTCGTGCCCTTCATCGGAAACGACTACTGGCTTAACGCCATCCTCATCCCATTCCTGATCATGTCTCTGGCCGGGCTTGGGTTGAACATCATGATGGGCTATGCCGGACAGGCATCGCTTGGCACCGGGGCCTTCATGGCCGTGGGCGCTTACGCCACCTACAACGTCCTCCTCCGCCTCCCGGAACTCCCGCTCCCGATCAGTCTCCTTGCCGGAGGTCTGATTGCGGGTTTGGTCGGGGTGATCGTCGGCCTGCCCAGCCTGCGCATCAAGGGCTTTTACCTGATAGCCACCACCTTGGCGGCGCAGTTCTTCCTCGAATGGATGTTCAACCAGTACGGCTGGTTTTCGAACTACTCCACATCGACATCGATCTCGGCACCGCGGCTTTCTCTTCTCGGTCAAGACCTCAACACCACGGTCGGACGCTATCTCCTGACACTCGCGACTGTCAGCATCGTGGCGGCCGTCGCGTGGAAGCTCGTGCGAAGCCAGACCGGGCGGAACTGGATGGCGATCCGTGACATGGACACGGCGGCTGCGATCGTCGGGATCCCAGTCGGACAGGGGAAGCTGAGTGCCTTTTTCATCGGCGCCCTGATCTGCGGCTTGGCTGGGGCGCTCTGGGCGTTCGCCTATCTCGGGACAGTTGATGCGCGCAGCTTCAATCTCGACCGGTCCTTCCAGGTGATGTTCATCGTGATCATTGGCGGCTTGGGGAGCCTGATCGGTAACTTTCTGGGTGCGGCGTTCATCATCCTTCTTCCCATTCTGATCGACCACCTCGCCGATGACCTGCTCGGCGGCGCGATCGACGCCGGGCAATTGGAGAACTTCCAGAAGGTTCTATTCGGAGCCCTGATCATCTGGTTCCTGATCAAGGAGCCACATGGCCTGGCCGCCCTCCTGGGGCGGCTCCTGCGGCAGCTACAAGCCCTCGTTTCCCGCTGACCCCCATCCTCAATCGTCCTCAACAACGGAGAATTGTTTATGTCCCGATCCATAGGTAAGCCGTGGCGTGCTGTTGCGCTCGCCCTCTTTGGCCTCTCACTCACCGCGAGCCTGCCCGCCTCAGCTCAAGAGGCGAAGAAGCAGTATGTGCCGCTCGCGACATACCGGGTCGGAGCTTACGCTTCGAGCGGCATCCCGGTCTGGGCCGGAGCAATCGACTATTTCCGCTATGTCAACGAGGTCGAGGGCGGCATCAACGGCGTGAAGCTGTTCTGGGACGAGTGCGAAACCAACTGGGATGTCGAGAAAGGCGTCGAGTGCTACGAGCGCGTGAAGGGAGGCAAAGACGGATCGCCGGTGCCGATCTTCCTGCCCCACGGCGACCCTATCTCAAAGGCGCTCACCGAGAAGTCTGTTGCCGACAAGATTCCGCTTGTGACGCTCGCGTATGGGCGGACTGAGACGATCGACGGCCGTGTGTTTCCCTACTCGTTCCCAGTGGTGTTCAGTTTCTGGAGCGAGGCTTCCTCTGTCATCAACTTCATCGCCGAAAAGCAGGGCGGGAAGGACAAGCTGAAGGGCCTGAAGATCGTTACCCTTTATCATGACAGTCCCTATGGCAAGGAGACCCAAACGCCGCTGGCTTACCTCGCTAAAACGTATGGGTTCGAGGACATTCAAGTCCCGGTGCCGCATCCCGGCAACGATCAATCGGCCCAATGGGCAAAGATTCGTCAGCTGAAGCCGGACTGGGTTTTCCTACTCGGCTGGGGCGTGATGACGCCGGTTGCGATCAAGACCGCCGCCAAAGTCGGCTTCCCTGTCGATCGCGTCATCGGCGGCATTTGGTCTGGCTCGGAAGAGGATGTCCGGCCGGCCGGATCCGTCGCAAAGGGATACCTCGCCATCACGCCGTTCCCGGCCGGCTCCGATTTCGAGATCCACAAGAAGCTCAAGGAACATATCCTCGACAAGGGCCTCAGTGACCTGAAAGACCTGAAGAGCTTCGGTTCGGTCTACTACAACTCCGGCGTCAACGAGGCGATTATCACCGTCGAGGCTCTCCGCACAGCGCAGAAGAAGTTCGGCGCCCGCCCAATCAACGGCGAGGAGGCGCAGTGGGGGCTTGAAAACCTGAACCTGGACGACGCCCGTCTCAAGGAAATCGGTGCGCTTGGATTGCAGCAGCCCCTGAAGCTGTCGATCAAGGACCATGAGGGCGGCGGTGCCGGCAAGGTCCTGCAGTGGGACGGCGCCAAGTGGAACGTCGCCAGCGACGGCTGGGTCAGGTCGGACAGAGAGCTGCTTCTGCCCTTGATCTACGAGCGTGCGGCCGCTTACGCCAAAGAGAAGGGCATTACCCCCCGGAGTGAAGCGGTGAATTAATACCGGCTTGATAGCTGGACTGACGGACGGGCGTCGGCTCGTCCGTCAGTCTGCCGCATAACACGAGATCCTCCGACGGAAAGCCCAATGAGCGACGCTGAACCTTTTCTGAGCATCCAAGACGTGGAGGCGGTCTATGGCCAGTCCATCCTAGCCCTTCACGGCATATCAATCACGGTGGAGCCGGGCTCGATCGTGGCGCTGCTCGGGGCCAACGGCGCGGGCAAGACAACGACCCTGAAGGCAATCTCCAATCTGCTTGCGTCCGAGCGCGGACGCCTCAGTCGAGGTACGATCACGTGGCGGGGGCAATCCACCTCCGCGCTCGATCCGTCGGCCCTTGTCGGGAGAGGCATCGTTCAGGTTCTGGAAGGACGCCATGTTTTCCCCCAGTTAACGGTTGAGGAGAACCTGCTGACGGGGGCGTTTCTTCGCAAGCCGAGTCGTCGCCAAATTTCCGAAGAACTTGAACGCGTGTATGCTTGGTTCCCGCGCCTGAAAGAGAGACGCCGCACAAAGGCCGGCCTCACATCGGGCGGCGAGCAGCAGATGATCGCAATTGGCCGTGCGTTGATGACCCGCCCGACGCTCGTGCTGCTCGACGAGCCCTCAATGGGTTTAGCTCCAATCATCGTTGAAGAGATTTTCGAGATTATCAAGAAGCTGAACGAGCACGACAAGGTGAGTTTCCTGCTCGCCGAGCAGAATGCCGCCCTAGCGCTACGATACGCGGACCATGCTTATGTCCTTGAGACGGGTCGCGTCGTGCGATCGGGCCCGGCTGCGGAGCTGTCAACCAGCGATGATTTGAAAGAGCTATACTTCGGTGCTTCAGTTCCCTCGCTGAATCATTGATGATGCTGTAGGTTAAGCCCTCCTGCCCTCAGGTCATGTAAGGCCCCGTTCAGGGCCGGTCATCGTTGTGAGCTCATGTGAAAGGGGAGGGCAAGTTGCTTTCTGCCTTGCACCGGAGCTTCCATAAGCCCAGCTCGTTCGAGCCATTGCTGGAAACGCCGGTCTGCGACGTGCTTAGCCTTCTGCTGTGTATCCTCGATGCCTTGCAACTGCACCCCGGCTGATGTCGGAACATCATTCAGATACCAACGGAAGCGGCCCTGGTCGCTTCCGCTCAAGACGCGGTACACGCGTGCAAAGACGTGGAGGTGCAGACTGCCCACCACATCGTGAGGGTTGTTGTCGTCAGGGATTGTAGGCTTCCACCGCAGTGCCATTTCGCGCCTTTCTCAGCACTCACACTGCCTACACCGGAAGGGCTAAAGAGATGTTATTGGATCTTCTGCCACAACGATTGTAATCCAGCATTTCAAATGCTGCTGTAACCCGTGCGTGCCCTGAACCAACATGAGATCGCTTTCATACAAGGTGGCGCAGGCGCGCCCGGTAGGCTCGCGGCTGCGGTCTCTCTTGTTTGCAACGAACCGATCCTGAACAGGCCTCTCAGAGGAGGGTTCGCTGTCTCGGGAACAGCCCTACTCTTCGTCTGATTTCTTTATCCTTCAGCCATTGCCTGTGAGTGAACGGCAGGCGGCCACTCCTACCCGGTAGGTTAACTGTCAGGCCCAACTCAGATGGCCAGAGGAGCTTACCCTACCTTACTGACATGTGACGCCTCCCAACTGAAGGTTCAGCAACGCGAATACTCCTGAGGAGTGCTACGCTATCGTACTGTCCTCAGGTAATATGTGCCCAGGCGTGGAAAACCAACAACTTTACCACGTCAGCTTCAGGGGAGGGCACCTATGACTGCTGTTCATTCACTGGCACCCAACGGCCCCACAGCACGCGATTGCACCTTCAATCTGTTTAGGAACAGACTGCGACCAATGATTATCTGCGCCGTGCCTGAGCATTCTCCCATCCCGAGCTTCATCAATTCGGACGACTGGAGGTTTGACCAAGTGCTTCGCCCTGCAGATGTGACGCCGGTCGGCTTCCGCAGCCGGACTGCACAGGCAGGTGCGCGTTTCAACAGTTACTATCTCTTTCAAACCACAGCGGCTGCTCGCGGCGCTAGCATTGCCTAAGACCACGGCGGCTGGCTCCGAACCATGTCGTGTGGAGACCTGAACAGCAATGATGCTAAGGGGCGCTGGGGAGGCGTTGTTCGAAGCGTTGGCGGGTCAGGCTATAGCACTCGCACACAGCCGCCTCGAGACCTGGCCGATCCGTAACCGTAATGAGGGCCCGCCCCTGGCGGATCAGGCCGGAGCTCTGCAAGTTCCGAACCACCAGGGTGACCGTTGAGCGCTGCACTCCCAACATGGCTGACAGGTGCTCGTGGGTGAGGGGCAGGGTATCGGCGCCGATCCGGTCCTGCATCGTCAGGATCCAGCGGCAGCAGCGGGCCACCACGCTGTGCACCGTGTTACACGCCATCGACTGCAGGGCTTGGGCCAGCAGCGCCTCAACAAAGCGCAGGACCACCTCCCGGACGGCGGGACGCGTCTCGAAGGCGTGGCGCAAGGCTGGAGTGGGAATGCGCAAGGCGGTGCCGGTGCTCTGGACGATATAGCGCCCCAGCGAGCGATGAGTTGCTAGGGCCGCGGCCAAACCAAACATCGCCTCACGTCCGAATACGGCCATTTCCACTGTCTTGCTGTTGGCCAGGACCGTCACCAGGGAAACCACTGCCGTCTGGGGAAAGTAGGCATAGGGCATCTCATCATCGGTCTCATGAATGACAGTACCCTTCACCAGCTTCACCGGCTCCAGATGYGGGTCCAGGGACCTGAAGTCCTCAGAACTCAGTGCAGCGAGCAGGTGATTGGTGCAGTGATCCAGCGGATGTTTGGACTTGCCCATAGCAACACTCCTGCGGACAGTCGGCGCTATGTCGGCAGTCTTGAGACGGGCCTACGGCAGCTGAGAGCACAAGTGAATGGCGACGACTGCTGTTGCGATCGCAAGCGTGGTGAGACACAGGTCAACAAACCAAGGCGACGCTCTGCTGGTGATAGAAAGCTGTTTCAGCAAAGTACAACTCAAAGGGATGCACGAACACAAGTTAGTGCCCTAGCTGGGTCGGAAGACCTGCAAGTCAACCCGGCTAACATGCAGCGGGACAACCATGTTGGACCTGTGCTGGAATCATCACGAAGAAGAATTAGGCTTCCTGCAGGTGTCCAAGTTCCATAATCTTTGACCAGCTCTGTGCTGGTCGCCGCAAAGTTAAGATGGCGCTGCTGCTCATCATCTCCCAAGACTTCTTGTCAAAACTCTCGTTCGGCGAAATTCGTGCAATCGCAGGCCACCACATCCGGGCACACTACCGGCGGAGCTCGAATGTTTACCGAAGAGGGCGAAGCTCGCGCTCTTAAAGGGAATGGGGCTTCGGGATGACGGCACTAAGGTCCACCGTGGGCGCTGCGTGGTGCTGCRGGCGCGTTTTCGACTGCCGAGAGGAGAGGGATGCCATGGATACTCAAAAGGGCATAGGAGCCGATAGGATCACAATAGAAGTGCCTGTTCTGCGCGTCGAGACGGACTTTGAATGGGCGGCTCACGTTATGAATAGCCGCCTATCAGCCGCGCAGGATCCTAGTGAAGAGGTGAGGGTCCTGTCCACTCGGCCTGGGCCGACGTCTCCGGCATTGGTCGGGGCGGCAGGATTTGAACCCGCGACCCTCTGCTCCCAAAGCAGATGCGCTACCAGACTGCGCTACACCCCGTAGATGCCAGAAGCCGACACTCAGTACCACTGAACAGGGAAAATAACCAGGAGCCCTGCGCTCCCTCGAATGAAACGGCCGCTCCGATTGGGGCGGCCTGAGATTCATCCCCTTATTGCTGCCGTCGGTTCAGGCCGTCTTCAGATCAACGGCCGACTCTTTGCCGGTGCGGCGGTCTGCCTGAACCTCATAGGAGATCTTCTGACCTTCCGCGAGGCCGCGTAGGCCGGAGCGCTCCACAGCGCTGACATGCACGAACACATCCTTGCCACCGGCATCCGGCTGAATGAAGCCATAGCCCTTCTGTTCGTTGAACCACTTCACAATCCCTGTCGCCACGAAAGTATTCCCTTTATCTTGCTGTTGATTGAGACCCTAACACCTGCCTGCTTGCTGCCGCTCATTGCAGGGCTTGCAGCCTTCGCACAAGCATCAGTTTATCCAGCCGACGCCACCAATCAAGCCGAGCCGACTATCGCCAAAGGGAAAGGGGCTGCTGAGCGATCCACGGCCCTTTCGATTGCTGAGCGTCCCGCCACAGTCACCTGAAGGCCGAAGAGAAGGGTACGGTCGTGTCGCTTAAGTCCTGACCTCGAATTCCGCGACCAGTCCGTCCTTCGGCTCAAGTCCCGTACCCGGCGCGGTCGAGACGTGAAGGAAGCCTTCGATCGGCTGAGGCACCTCCTTGAAGATGGCGTTGTAGGCCATCCACTTGTGAAAGTGATACTCGACGATCGTTCCACTGGCGAGACCGGCTTGGAGTGCGACGTTGTGCGGGCCGCTGCCGTTCCCGTGCCCGATGGGCTTGTTGAAGGCCTTGGCCAGGGCGGCTATGCGCAATCCCCCAGTGTAGCCGCCGTCGTTGTTCACGTTTGGCTGGACGATATCAACGGCATCCGCGAGCAGCAGGTCCCGCATGGAATACTTGTGGTTTTCGGCGACACCGATTGGGATCGTCGTTTTCTCCTTGAGGGCTACGAGAAGCCGCGGATCGTTGTCGAGGCAAGGTTCCTCGAAAAGGCTGATGTCCAATTCCTCGACGAGACGGCACAGACGAATGGCCGAGTCAGATGTCATCCTCGCGTTGGCGTCCATAGCGAGTTTAACGTTCGGTCCGACGGCGTCGCGCATGGCTTTCATGCGGACGTAGTCATCATCGGGATCCGGCACAGCCTGACGTCCCACGGTGTTCTTGAGGTAGTTGTTGCCCAGATCGACGAGGTGCTTGGCCTCCGCTGCGAGTTCCTCGGGGCTGTAGACCGGGGCGCCCCCATAGGCGGCGCCATGGGTAATGTAGACGGGAATCTTGTCGACGGCGCCACCGAGTAACTTGTGAACCGACTGGTTGCACGCTTTGCCCTTGAGGTCCCACAGGGCGATGTCGATCGTGGACAGGGAACTGACGAGGGCACGCCCGAGGTCACGTTGCGCGAAGATGAATTGCTTGTGCAGCTTCGCGGCGATCCGCTCGATCCGCATCGGATCCTCGCCCACGAGGGACGGAGCGACGTAGTTGTTGATGAAGTTGGTCATGCTCGGGTGGAAGTACCCACCCATGCCCCAGCCGACGAGACCGTCATTGGTTTCGATCTCAACCATGACCGTCCGCTCCACGTTCGGCAGCTTCCTGAACGGCGGCGGCGTGATCGGGATGTTGTCCAGGTAGTGGGCTTCTACGCGTGCAATCTTCAATTGGGTCTCCTTTTGTCGTTGCGATCGGTCAGGCGCTTCGTGGCATCGGTCGGCTTGGCGTGATCTTCTCTACGTGGGTGGCGAGAACATCGGGGCGAGGCGGTCGAGATAGATGTCGAGCGCGTTCCGGATATGAAGCCGCATCAAATTCTCGGCATTGTCCGGTTCACCTGCCTCGATCGCCTCGAGAATGTCCTGATGCTCCTTCGTGCGCTTGGGCGCGCGGGCGGGATCCTCCGCGAGGATGTAACGATAGCGCTCCAATCCGAGGTAAAGCTCGGCGAGCATATCGGATGCGCGCGACATGCCGCTCAGCCGGATGATCTCCGCGTGAAAGCTCTCGCCGAGCGTGAACAGGTCGAACGGATTGCCGAACCCTTTGGTATCGATCTGCTGACAGATCAGCCGCGCCCGATCGGTCGATACCTCGCCCCTGCTGACGCGTATCGCGGCGCGGCTGGCGACGAGTCCCTCGATGCGTTCGCGGAGGTTCGACAACTCCTCAATCTCCTCGGCCCGCAGCGGGGACACGTAGAGTGCGCGGTTCCGTTGCTTGATGATCAGGCGAGCATTCTCGAGACGCACGAGGGCAGCCCGCAAAGGTGTCCGGCTCACGCCGAGGTCGGCTGCTAGCTGTTCCTCGGTAATGCGCGATCCTGCGGGAAGCTCTCCCGTCACGATGCGGCGCACGAGTTGGGCGAAGGCCCAGTCAGGAGCGGATTCCTTGCTTTCCATCGGCAGCATGAGATTCGAAACCATGGTGATCATCCAAAGCGACAGGTTAGGTTCAGGCGGTCTTCAGCCTGGCCTGGAAGGTGGCCAACCATTTCCGTCCGAGGGGCACGAGGAACAGCGCCGCCGTCAAAAGGAACAGAACAAGGGCGAGAGGGCGTTCGACGAAGATCGTCGGATCGCCGCCCGAGCTCAGCAGGGCGCGGCGCACGCCTTGCTCCAGGATGGGACCGAGCACCACGCCGAGGAGGGCCGGAACGGCGGGATAGCGCAGCTTTGCCATTACCCACCCAAGGATGCCGAAAGCCAGGGCGCACCATACGTCGAACATGCTGTAGTTGATGCCGTATACACCGAACATCACGATCCCGGCGATCAGCGGAAGCAGCAGGGCGAGTGGCACGTAAACGATCGAGGCCAGCACGGGCGTGAGCAGGATCGTCAGGAAGACGAGCATGAGGTTACCCGTATAGAAGGTGCCGATCATGGGCCACACGAAGTCGGCATTCTCCTGGAACAGGAGCGGACCCGGTTGGAGGCCCAGCATCAGCAACCCGCCAAGCATGACGGCCGTCGTGCCAGACCCCGGGATGCCGAGCGTGAAGAGTGGAATCATGGCCGAATAGGATGCGGCGTTATTGGCAGCTTCGGGGGAGGCGACGCCCTCGATGGCTCCCTGGCCGAACCGCTCCGGCGTCTTCGACATCTTCTTCGATGCCGCATAGGAGAAAATGGTTGCAGCCGTCGCTCCGGCACCGGGAAGCACGCCGACGATAAAGCCGACGAGAGATCCCACGACGAGATCCTTCCAGCAGATCACCATGTCGCGCAGGCGCGGGAACAGGGACCGGAAGGTGTAGGTTGGTGTGAATGCTGCTCCTTCGGTCTTCTCGCCGATCGCCGAGAAAACCTGGCCGAGGCCGAAGATGCCAATGGCAACCACAGAGAACTCGAGTCCGTCCATGAGGTTGACCGTTCCCATCGTGTAGCGGGGCGCACCCGTCACCATGTCGAGACCGATCATGCCGAGCCACAGGCCCAGCGCCAGGGACGCGAAGCCCTTCCAGCCATCGGAGCCGCCGAGGACCGTCGTAAATGACAGCGCCATAACCATCAACGCCGTCATTTCGGCCGGGCCGAAGGCGACGGCAAACTCGGCGAAGGGAGCGGCCACGGCGGTAAAGAGAACGAGGGCGATCAGTCCGCCGACGAAGGAGGCGTATACACTCATCCCGAGTGCCCTGCCTGCCTCCCCTTTGCGAGCCATCGGGTAGCCATCCATGGTGGTCATCATGGATGCGGACTCCCCGGGAATGCCAAGCAGAATCGACGTCACGGCACCGCCGTACATCGCGCCGTAATAGACGCCCGCGAGGCCGGCCATGGCCGTCGTGGGCTCGAACTTGACGACGAGCGGCAGCATGATTGCAACCGCCGCAGCCGGACCCAATGCGGGCAGGACACCTACGGCAAGTCCGAGGAGGACGCCGATGAGGGTCGCGAGCAGCATCTTGTAGCTCAGGGCCTCGGCGAGGCCGCCTGCAAGAAGGTTAATGGTTTCCATGTCCTGCGCTCATTCGTTGGATTCCGGGGGCTTCGGACCTGGTTCACTCGCCGAGGAAGCCGTAGGGGATCGGGACGTTGAGTCCGTAGTCGAACAATAGGTAGGCGAAGACGGCGAAGGCCATGGCGACGGACCAGACGATCACATGTCCCCGCGGGGTTTTGGGCACCTCGATCAGATAAGCCACCGCTGCGACGTAGAGCGGCGTCAGGAGAACCATGCCGACAGTTTCCGCGAGGAGGAGAAAGAGCGCGGTCGCAACGATGATGCCGCCAATGGGCAGCAATTCGGCAAGAGGGATCGTCTCCGATGCCTCGTCCTGACCACGGAGCTCACGGGAGAGGATGCCGACCGCGCTGACGGAGAGCAGTCCGCCCGAGATGAGTGGGAAGAAGCCAGCACCCGTGATGTTGTCCCCGAGAACGCCGTAGGAAAATGCCTGGGCCACGACCCATGCGCCCATGATGAGGAGGAATAACGCGAACCCGACTTCCAGGCGGTACAGCTTCATGTCGATCGACCTTCCGATGGGATGGTGTCTGCGCGGCCGGCGCGGTAGCTGCAGCCACGCAGTTCAGGGTTACTGGCTGGCTTTGATCTTCTTCATATACTCGGAGTACATATCGCTGTACTTCGGCATCGCCTCGCCAAATGCCTTGCTGTCGAGGAAAACCGGCACGGCGTTGTTGCGGTCGACATACTCGGCCTTCCACTCCGGCGACTCGGCTACCTGCTTCATGACGCCCTCCCAGAACTTGACGGCCTCGTCGGGAATGTCCTTCGGCATCACGATCCCACGCAACTGGGTGAGTTCGATGTCGAAGCCCAATTCCTTGAAGGTCGGAACATCGGGGAGTTGTTCAAGGCGGGTTCCGGACGTCACCGCGAGGGCCTTCAGCTTGCCGGCCTTGACCTGCGAGAGAACTTCAGAGGGATTGCCGAATTGGACGTCGATGTGACCTCCGAGGACGGCGCTCAAAACCTCCCCGTCACCGCCGAAGGGAATGGTGCGGGCCGTGATGCCAAGCGGCTTCTCGAGCATTCCGGCAAGAAGGCCGGGGTCCGTCACGACGCCCGTTGTACCAACGCGGATGGTCTTCTTGGCCTTGATCGCATCGAAGGTATCGAGACCGGAATCCGCCTTGACCGCCATGACGTAGGGATCGGCAGCAATGGCTGCGATCGGAGTAAAGTCCTTGTATGTTACGGGGGATTGGCCGAGCAGCGGCGTCGTGAAGAAGCTCCCGCCGATCGTGCCAAGGAAGTACGGGTTGGCCTTGCGCTGGGCCACGAAGTTGTAGCCGACGGCACCGCCGCCRCCGGGACGGTTCTCGATCATGATCTTGGTCGGAACCAGATTCTTCTTCTCGATGATGTTGGCGATGGTGCGGGCAACGATGTCGCTGCCTCCACCTGCGGATCCCTGCACAACGAAGGTGAAGTCCCTTTCCGGATAAGGCGCCGCGTTCGATGCGGACGTCGCGAGGATGGCTACAGCGGTGATGATCCCGCCGACCGTCTTTCTTCCGAGGCCTGACCAGTTGGACTTTCTCATTGTTATCCTCCCTGTAGTGAGACCTTGATCATCTAAGATTGTACGATTGGATACAATTATACTATTGTCGAGATGCCATCTTTGGTTGGGCAGTTGCGAGATCATAGGAATGTTGCAAGCCGATATCCGCCGGCGAGGTATGCCCTGAGGAAGGCCAATATGATCGATTCTCCTTCGCCTGCGACCTCCCGGGTCGTTAGGCGTCGGGACGATCTCGAATGACCGTGTCTGATGGGATCAATCTTCAGAATTCTGCTGATGCTCTAGGCGATGATGCCAACCCAACCGCTACGGCCATGATCAGTTATTCACACGATGGCTGGACAAAGCCCCACTTTACGTGACGCTGATCCGCACGTATTCGAACGACAATGTCACAGCCAATCGATCGATCAGTTGTTCGTAGATGAGTCAATCGACTAGAAGGACACGCATGGCGGTTTGCCGATCATCACCGTAGGACTCGATCGCAGAAGCGACATCCGTGTCCCTCTGATCGATGTCGGGCTCGGACTGAACGTGATGAGCCATCGTCGCTATCCTTTAAGAGCAGCGATCCTATAGCTTCGAACGGAGCAGGCACTACGACCAGCCCATATCCCGCTGTCCCACGAGCAAGGCATAGCAGTTTAATTTCTATAATGTTTGTTATCGGCTCCTTCCTTGTAGCCGCAAAGTTAAAATGTCCCACTGGGCCAACTATTCAACGTCACGCATTCCTGAGCGGCAGTGGATGGGGATGTGACAAGGGCTGGATAGAATCGGCGAACGGGAGCACGCAAAGGTTTTTGTTTCCAGTCTATTGACATCATAACCGACCTAAGTAACGATCATATCGTTCGATATTAAGAACTTATCCAGCGCTTAGGTCTCAATGCCCTAGGAAGGCGATGCCATGTCCTACGATGCTCGTTTCACCCTATCTGATGTAAGAGCCGACGATGAGCCATAACGTCGGCTGTCGTGCGGCGTGAAAGCAGGGTGAGAATGCGCACGCTTCCCGCCAGCAACTCCGCCGACACAACTCAACTGCATCGTTCTATTTTCTCTCAGACCTCAGTTACACCATCGTCCAATTGGCAGGTGAGGGGCCTCTTGCGTCTGAGCTCGCTCGACAGAGAGCTATCAATCAGCACATCAAACACATATCCCGTATGGAGCAGATGAATGAAGAATGGACTCATGCGAGCGCTGCTCGCCGCGCTGTTGACGGTCTCGGCTGCAGGCGCACTGTCAGCACAAGAAAAGAGCCTGAAGCTTGGAGTGACAGCAGGACCATATGGAGACGTTGATCGCTTCGCTGCAAGCCTTGCTTCGAAGCAAGGGCTGAATGTTGAGGTGATCGAGTTTGCTGACTACCAAATGCCAAACGTTGCCTTAGCGTCTGGGGACATCGACTTCAACGATATGCAAAGTCGGAAATACCTCAGGGCGCAGACAGAGGCACGTGGATACGATTTTGTTGTCATCGCTCCAACGATCATTGTGCCGATCGGCCTCTATAGTAGCAAGCATCAGAACATTTCTGACATTCCCGCTGGTGGTCAAATCGGTGTGCCAAACGACCCAGCCAATCTGACCCGAGCGCTTGGCTTTCTGGAACGGCGTGGGCTTATCAAACTTAAGCCAGAGTCCCAGGACAATGCTACTCTCTTGGATATATCCGAAAATCCTAAGAAGCTCCGCTTCGTTGAGCTGGATCATGGATTGCTGGCGCGATCGCTGGACGACACGGAAGCATCCATCATTACTCTCAACTATGCACTGAATGTTGGCCTTGATCCGAGCAAAGCACTGTCGCTTGAGGATTATACGAATGACTTCAACACAGTCAATTTTGTGGCGAAGCGTGGACGGGAGAATGAGCCTGGAATCCAGAAGTTCATCGGCATCTACAGATCAGACGAAGTAAAGAACTTCGTACGTGAGAAGTTCAAGGGCCACGTGCTTACGGCTTGGTAGTTCGGGAAGCGGAGAAGATCGAGTCTCGATGTCAAACATTTCGATTGAACGTGATGGCAGCCTCGCCATTGTGCGCATGCTCCGTGAGCAAAAACGGAATGCTCTCAACGTTGCCCTCATTGAGGACATGCACGACGCTGCCTTGGCATTGCGCAGGGAGCGTGACCTGTCAGTCGTCATCCTCAGCGGCGGTCCCGGCGGGTTTTCTGCCGGCGGCGATTTGAATGAACCACTTCAGTTCAACGAGGATATCTCGATCTACGATAAGCGTCACTACGCTCTCCTTGGAACTGAGATGGTTCGGCTTTGGCATGCTCTTCCTCAGGTCACAATCGCAGCAGTCGAGAAGTTCGCCATAGGAGGTGGCCTCACGATCGCCATGGCGTGCGATTTTAGGGTTTGTAGCCGGTCCGCCTATTTCTGGGTGCCGGAGGTGGGACTGGGGTCGAACTATGGCTGGCATTCTACTCCACGCCTCATTGCTCTTGCCGGCGCAGCCGTCACCAGAAGGATGATATTGCTGGGCGAGCGCATTCACGCCGAGGAAGCTCTCGGTTGGGGATTGATTGACCGCCTTGTTGAAGACGGCGAGGCTGAAAGCGGTGCGATCGATCTCTCCCGGACCTTACTGGCCCAGCCACGGATGGCTCTTGCTGTCAGCAAGCAGAATATCAATTCGGCCCTGGATGTGCTGAATGATGTGTCAAGTCATGGCGACATGGAGCAGGTTCTGCTCTGTCGTGAGGATCACAACCAGTCTCGGATGCGGGGCTAAGGAAGGCGGCTGTGTACCATCTCCCAAGAGCTCAAAGCTTGGCTGAGTATGCCTTCCTGAATGCCGAAATCGCGCCGGAGCGGCTGGCGATCGCGTCCGAGACTCACGAGCTGACTTACTCCCAGCTTGCTGATGAGGTTCGGAAGACAGCTCATTTCCTGCTCGGGCTTGGGATTTCTCCCGGGGACAATATCGCGGTGTTAACGACGCCGCGTGCTGACGCCTTCATCCTCTTTCTTGCAATCAACACCATCGGTGCGGTGTGGCTTGGGCTTAACCCACGCTATAGGCAGCCCGAGCTTCAGTATATCTTAGAGGACGCGAGGCCGCGCTTCCTCTTTCACATCGGCGAATTCAGAGGGCGCGATTATCACTCCGATATCGCTTCGCTCATTGCGGGCATGGACTTCATTAAGGGCTGTTACGCGCTCGATGGTAGTGACAAGAGATCGCTCTGGGAACTCGTGCATGACTACTCCTCTTCGGTTGCGAGTGAGGATGTCTTGGCCAACGGCCACCGGAGCGACTTCCCGGCAATGCTCGTTTACACGTCAGGCTCAACTGGGCGGCCGAAGGGCGTGCTTCTACCGAACAAGGCGATGGTTCAGCGCAGTCGTACCCAGCTTGCCCAATGGCCAACGCGCAGCTATCCAGTCGTCTACAACCCCTATCCGATGAATCATATCGGGAGCCTTCATTGGGTCTCGTCCTATGCCATTGTAGGAGGGGGGACAATCCATTTTCGGCAGCAGTTCGAGGCAGAAGAGCTGCTCAAGCTGGTCGAGACTCACAAGGTCAATGTCCTTGAGCTGTTTCCGACGATGTATAAGCTTTTGCTCGAGGCACCATCGTTCGACCCCTCGAAGCTCCAATCCATCGAGTGGCACATCTACTCCGGTGCCCCGATGCCGATTGACATCCTAGTTGTTCTGAAGGGAATGAGCGGGCGCATTGGGACGTCGTACGGCATGTCGGAAACCTGCGGTTCCGTGACATACGCTCGACCAGATACCGACTTGGAAACGCTTGCCATTACAATCGGTCGCCCTGTTCCTGAAGGCGAAGCTCGACTCATGAGCGACGATGGACTTGTAAGCGAAGTCGGAAAGCGTGGGGAGATACAAGTCCGCCCTGAATATTGCATGCTGGGTTATCTCAACCAGCCTGACTTGAGCACGAAAGCATTTACGGAAGATGGCTGGCTCCGGACCGGCGACGTCGCGGAGCTTCTGCCGGATGGGAACCTGCGCTTTGTGGGACGTTTGTCCGATATGTACAAGTCAGGCGGTTATAATGTCTATCCGCGCGAGATTGAAATCGTTCTGGAGGCTCACCCAGCCATCGCACTTGCTGCAGTCATAGGAGTTCCTGATCCGGTCTTCGGAGAGGTCGGTATTGCGGTTGTCGAATTAAAGCAAAGCGCTGAATTGAACCCTTCTGTTCTCAAAGAGTGGTGCTCTTCACAACTGGCAGACTATAAAATCCCAAAGAAATTTGAGCTCCGCCAAGAACTGCCTCTGCTTTCAGTTGGAAAGGTGGATAAGGTGAGCCTTCGAGCTGAGTTGCGGTCCCGGGCATAGGTAGCAACAGCTAGAGGTACTTGTTTAAGCATCGCTGTGCCCTGACCCATAGCGCAAGACAGTTCTTGTCAAAACGTTTCTTCAGCGAAATTCGGCAAGCCTGCAGTCCCGACCGCCATTTAGAGGCACATCACGGATAGATGCTCAGATGTCCGTTAACGACAGCAAAGCAGGCGTTCCTGAAGGCTAGGGGAGATTCCTGCTTTGACCCCAAGCGGTCCTTCCCGATCCCGCGCCTGCGGTTCGTTCCTCATGCTGATGCCCAAGGGAGTACAGGCGGTAATAGGACGGCTTGGATTTGGCCCCAAGGTCCGGATAGGACATTCTCGGGCGGCAGGGTTGCCCCCGCCAGCGGGCTCTCTATCAATGAGGAATAGCCGGCTTGCTCCCTAGGAGGGGAAACGGAGGACGTCATGGATACTCGGCTTCTGATCGGTGGGCGCGGGGAGGCAGCCCACAATGGCGCGACCTTCGAGCGGCGGGATCCCGTGACAGGCGAGGTCGCTACCCGGGCGCCGGCGGCCGGAGCCGAGGACGCCAACAGGGCGGTCGATGCGGCAGCGGCCGCGTTCCAGGCCTGGGCCGGGATGGGGCCGGGTGAGCGCCGGGTCCTCCTCCTGAAGGCCGCTGACCTCATGCAAGCCAACGTTGATCGGTTCACGGATCTGATGATTAGGGAAACGGGAGCCACGGCACCGTGGGCTGGGTTTAACGTGAACCTAGCCTCGAACATGCTGCGCGAGGCCGCCGCCATGACGACGCAGATCACAGGTGAGGTCATCCCGTCCGACAAGCCGGGCACGACGGCGCTCGCAATCCGCCAGCCCGCCGGCGTATGCGTCGGCATGGCACCCTGGAATGCCCCCGTGATCCTCGGAACGAGAGCGGTTGCCATGCCACTGGCCTGCGGCAACACAGTCGTGCTGAAGGCTTCCGAACTGTGCCCCGGCACGCATCGTCTGATCGGCCAGATCCTGTCCGAGGCCGGCCTGCCGCCAGGGGTCGTCAACGTCGTGACCCATACCGCTGCCGATGCTCCGGCCGTTGTGGAAACTCTAATAGCTCACCCCGCCGTCAGGCGCATCAACTTCACGGGCTCGACCCGGGTCGGGAAGATCATCGCCGAGACAGCCGCGAGGAACCTAAAGCCGGTCCTGCTGGAACTGGGGGGCAAGGCACCGCTCATCGTGCTCGACGACGCCGACATTGATGCGGCGGTGAATGCGGCTGCCTTTGGAGCCTTCCTGAACCAAGGTCAGATATGCATGTCGACGGAACGGATCATCGTCGATGAGGCCATTGCCGACGAATTTGTGGCAAAACTCGCCGCCAAGGCGAAAGCGCTGCCCGCCGGGAACCCGCGTGAGCAGGTCGTGCTCGGTTCGGTTGTCAACATCGAGGCGGCCGAGCGCATCGAAGAGTTGGTGCAGAACGCCGTGGCACAGGGTGGGTCCGTTGTGGCCGGAGGAGGCCGAAACGGCACGATCATGGAGGCGACACTCGTGGACAACGTCGTCCCTGGCATGCGCATCTACGCCGAGGAGTCCTTCGGTCCGGCCAAAAGCATTATTCGCGTCAAGGGCGTGGAAGAGGCTATCCGCGTTGCCAACGATACGGAGTACGGACTCTCATCCGCAGTATTCGGGCGGGATGTCCAGCGGGCGCTGCAAGTGGCAAAGCGCATCCAGGCTGGCATCTGCCACATCAACGGTCCCACCGTCGGCGATGAAGCCCAGATGCCCTTCGGCGGCGTCAAGGGCTCCGGTTACGGTCGGTTTGGCGGCAAGGCAGCGATCGCGGAGTTCACGGACCTTAGGTGGATCACGATCGAGGACCCGGGCCAGCATTACCCGTTCTGAAGCCGAGCCTTCGGCAGACGGCCTGGCCATGCGACACCCCGGGCACCTGCCTTGATGTTGACACGCGGAGGCGCATTCCTTGTCAGGCTCTGGAGGTGGTCACCATGATAACGCGGCGTGTTTTGGTGGGCGGCGGGGTGGCAAGCCTGGCCTTGGCCGCCGGGCTACTCAGGCGCGCACCTCCTGCCTTAGCCGGTGAAGGCTTCGGCGTGGCTCACACCGATACGGAGTGGCGCAAGCTTCTTAAGCCGGATCAGTACTCCGTACTCAGGCAGAGCGGCACCGAGGCTCCATTCTCGAGCCCATTGCTCAACGAGCACCGCGACGGGACCTTCACCTGTGCCGGCTGCCAACGCGATCTGTTCTCCTCCAAGACCAAATTCGAGAGCGGGACCGGATGGCCAAGCTTCTGGGCGCCGTTGGAAAAGTCCGTGGGGCTTGCGGAAGACACGTCCTACGGCATGGTGCGGACATCGGTCCATTGCAGTCGCTGCGGTGGCCATCTCGGCCATGCATTCGATGATGGTCCGCCTCCGACAGGCCAGCGATACTGCATGAACGGGGTCGCCATGAACTTCATTCCTGCCGCCTGATTCAAAGGGAGTTTCTCGATGCGCCAAGCCCGCGCCGTCACTGTCGAACGCAGCACTTGGCGTTCACACGCCGCCCTCGTGACATCGGCCCTGCTCATGACGGTTGGGATCGTGACAGCCCAGCCCTCCGGTGCACAGGAAGGCATTGCCATACCAGCCCCGACACTGGACCTGCCCGTCCGCCCAGTCGCCACAGAGACAGCGGTCGTGGCTGGGGGCTGCTTCTGGGGCGTCCAGGGCGTGTTCCAGCATGTGGCAGGCGTTTCGAACGCCGTCTCCGGGTATGCGGGTGGCGCGAAGAAGACCGCACACTACGAAGAGGTCGGCACAGGCACGACCGGTCATGCCGAGGCTGTCGAGATCACCTATGACCCGAGCAAGATCAGCTACGGCAAGATCCTCCAAATCTTCTTTGCCGTGGCTCACGACCCGACCCAGCTCGACAGGCAGGGGCCAGATGTCGGGACGCAGTACCGGACGGCCATCTTTCCCCGTAGTCGTGATCAGGCCGATGTCGCCAAGGCCTACATTGCACAACTCGATCAGGCACGGACGTACAGGAAGGCCATCGTCACGACTCTTGAGCCGGACCGGGCATTCTACCGGGCGGAGGACTACCACCAGGATTTCTTGACGCTCAATCCGACCTATCCCTACATCGTTCACAACGATCTGCCGAAGGTCGAGAACCTCAAGCGCCTGTTCCCGGACCTTTACCGCGAACGTCCTGCCCTGGTGTCGCAGTCGAGCCGAACGAATTGACCGGTAATCCAGGCTTGGAAAGCGAGGCCCTGCGGTTCCCATCCAGTTCGTTCATGGGGTCAAGGTCAACTCGACTTCATCGCATTTAAGGGGCGACGGGCAAGGCGTTCGACCTGGATCCGGAGGTCCGGGATGGCCACGATCTCCCACAACTGCTCGATGGAGGAGGTCCGACGACATGAAGTCGATGTGAGGGGATGCCTTTTGCGTTGCGGACAGCGCAAGTATCAGCAACGTCGATGCCGAGGTAAAGCGGGTCCGGGCGCAGTTTCCCTTGCGTGAACAAGGTGGCATGCCGTGGTCGAACGTCTGGGGTGGCAAGGTCAACGAATGGGCCAATGGCAACAACTTCGGCTACCCGGCCGGCGTGCGCGTGGCCGTGCCGATGTCGGACGAGCACCTGAACCACGTCAGCCCTACGACCTGGTCTCTGGAACAGGCGCAGGTTCCGGAGCCCGGCGGCCACGCCCATGGGGCGGAATTAACCGCCGATCCTAAATGTTGGAAAACCTATTCTCTTGAGACGCCTGAGTTCGGGCGTGATCTCGTCGATGTGGAAATGGATCGTGCAGTCACAACCAACAGTATGGCGAAGACAATACTTAAGCATCAGGCCCGTTTGGACGGCTCGATACGGGTCATCTCAAACAAGGCGAGCATGATCAACGGCGTCCAAACACCGATCTCGGCCCGTGGTTCGAACGGATATATCGGTCAGGATCTGCTCCAAACGATGATGTTTCTGGCTCCCGAGGTACATGAACAAATGCTCGTTTTTAATGCTTACACAGGACGTGATGACTGCGTTCTTCTCTACCATATGGATATCTTCAATCAAACCTGCGGGCGTAACCTGGGATACCGCCGCAAAGGCGATGCAAAGCATTATCTGATCGCCCACCCCAAAGTCTTCGCGTTTTTGGTTGAGTCCGCCGCTTTCGCGTATTCGCGTTATGATATCGTGGTGCACGTGACGAAGAGGCAACGGATCACGATCCGAGCTTCCAGTCAGGAAAGGGCCGCATGATGTCGGATCTGAATGACCTGCCTGATTGCATCCTCGACATGCTCACGAGACCGACAGTCGAAACGCTCGTTCGGTTCTTCCCGGAGCGCACGTACGTCCATACGATCCATTGGAGCGAATGTCTCAAGGAGGAAAAGCGTTTCAAGCAGTTCTTGGAGCACAGCGGTCATCCGGAGTGGGAGCGCATAAACTCCTTTAGGGTTGTGGCAGATATCTTTGAAGGAAGGCTGTGGGACCTTGCTAATGAGCACGGTGTTCGTCCCTGCCATGGAACATCTGGGCGGAACGGGGATGGCGACCTTGAGATCGTTATGGTCTTCGCCTCCGTAAAGGATGCCATGGTCTTCAAAATGGCCTTGCCCTGACGATCATGACGGCCCGAGGAGGCATCTTCGGGCGACCATTTTTAGGGGGCTGCCGCGACGCTCCATGAACTGCTGAAAAATGGTTTGAAGAGGACGGTCGCTGGGAGGCAGGATTGAAAATCGGTTTTGCCCTCGCCGAGTTCGGCTGCATGGTAGCTTCAACCTGTTCGACGTGCCCCTATGACCGACCTTCACCAGCAAATCTCCGATCTCGAAGCTGAGATCGACGCCTTGTCCGATATCGCCGAGCAGTGCCGGAAAAGCATGATCGTAGCGAAGGTGGCGACTGGTGCAGGCATCCTGCTGTTCCTGGCGTCTCTTCTGGGCCTACTCCGGACCGATGCCATCGTTCTCGTCATTGGGATCGCTTCCGCACTGGCTGGGATCGGGTTCCTCGGATCAAGCAAAGGCTCCCTCGATCAAATCATTCGAAACGTCAGGGTGCTCGAAGCACGTCGGGCCGAGATGATCGACGCAATGGAACTTCGAACGGCGGCAGATATCTGAGAGAGCGTCCCCAGAGCGAACGTAGTCTACAGGGATCTGCTACTTTATTTCTACTGCCGCTTTGCTTACAGCCGGGTCAGGAGTATCCTCATTAGGCGATCAGGAGGGCTCGCCATGACACCTTCCAACAGCCAGATTATCGTCAGCGCAAAGCCTGAAGCTGTCGCTCTCGATGTATCGCAGACCGCCGTCATTGTCGTGGATATGCAGAACGACTTCGGCGCTGAAGGTGGAATGTTCGCTTTAGCTGGGATCGACATCTCAGGTATCCGAAAAGCCATTGCACCCACTGCTCGGGTTCTGTCTGCCGCCCGTCGAGCCGGTTTGCCGGTCATTTACCTGAAAATGGGCTTCGATCCTGACCTCTCGAATGCTGGCCATTTGGAGGCCCCGAACTGGATCAAACATAGACCTCTGCGCGTGGGTGATGTCACGATGGCTCCTGATGGCACTGCAAGCCGCATTCTGGTCCGCGATACGTGGAACACCGAGATTGTCCCTGAACTCACGCCTGAACCGGGCGACACCGTGATCTATAAGCACCGCTTTAGCGGCTTCTATGAGACGGAGTTGGATCAGGTTCTCAGGAAGCGCTCCATCACAAGCCTGATCTTTACCGGCTGCACCACGAGCGTGTGCGTCGAGTCCACGATCCGCGATGCCATGTTCCGCGACTACACCTGCCTGCTCCTGGAGGATTGCACCGCTGAGCCTATTGGGAGTGGTCTCCCTCGCAGCAATCATGATGCGTCCCTGCTGGCAATTCAGATGCTCTTCGGGTGGGTATCCGGCTCGAACGAACTGATCACCGCCCTTGAGGCGCATACAACACCAGTTCTGGCCTAAACGCATTCGCATGACGTGAGCGCATTGCTTTGGGACGGGCTGGCAAGCCAGTTCCAAATTCAAGGAACCGCAGACGAGTTGTTGCGATGGAATCAAGCGCGGGACCGGGCGCTTCCTGGATTGACCAGACGACGGCTCGCCGAGCGAGACCTGTTCTTCAGCGAGGCTTGATCGTTATTCGTAAGAACCGATGTCCGGAAAGGCGGTTAAGATCCGCCGCAGCACGGACGCTGGTCGAACTGTTTGGTGAAGGGTTTCGGACGGTTACAGGGAGGGCGGGGCAGATTCATCCCGCACTGAGACCGGACTGTGAACGTAGAAAGGCCGCTCGATATGAGCGGCCTCTCAGACTTATCGCGGCTGTCTTTAGACAGCCTTTTTCCGTCCGCGCTTAGCGGGAGCCTTTGCAGGAGCAGCCTTCACTTCGTCATTGGCTGCGGCTTTGGCCTGGGCTGCCTTTGAGCGTCTCTGGCCAAGGCCCGTGCTCCTCGCCAATTCCGAGCGGATCTTAGCATAATTCGGCGCGACCATCGGATAGTCGCGAGGCAAGCCCCACTTCTCCCTGTAAGCCTCGGGGGTCAAGCCCAGCTTTCCAAGGTGCCGCTTGAGCGATTTGTACTGCTTTCCGTCTTCCAGGCTGATCAGGTAGTCCGGGGTGACAGACTTCCGCACGGAGACGGCGGGCGTTGGCTTCGCCTCGTCCTGCTTTGCAGCGGGCTGGCCGACATTCTGGAGAGCAGCGTGGACATTCCCAATGAGACTGGGCAGGTCCGCAACCGGCACAGAATTGTAGCTGACGAAAGCTGATACGATGTCAGCCGCAAGCTCAATGTAGTTCGATAAAGGTGTTTCGTCGGACATTAGAAAAGCCTTTGCTTGAGGCACCTGCCAGGGCTGTGACCTCGTGTGCTACGTTCGCGAGTTGCAAGTAGCTAATGAGCGGCAGCTAAAGGCGCAGTCCTGGAATTGCAAGTATTATGCCGGTTTCCGCGCTCCTAGCTTTGTCATATTGTAGTTCGCCAACAAACAGTTGTGCATCCGAAGCTCGTCCCTCAAAGATGATTAACGGAATGGATCTCTGGACAGTTGAAGATCGATAGTCGGAACAAAAACAGTTTGAACCGGCACGGACGGGCAGGGTGCCTGCCGAAAGCTTGCAGCTTGCCGACCGACCACGGCCATGCAAACCGTTTGAAACCCGTCCACGTCTCTTCGACTCAGGGCGACTATAGCGTTTGCGTGTCAAACAGCCCGCCAGGATCCGGGGCTGGCTTTCACCGACATTCTTACGACGAGTGGCATGTCATCATCGAGGGTCGGTACGAATGCCAAGTCGGGGACGAGGTTCGCATCCTCGGCCCTGGTGAGGCCATGTTCATACCTGGAGGCACGATCCATGGGCTCAAGAATCTTGGCCCAGGCGTCTGGCGACAGATGGGCATTACCTCGCCAGCCGGGGTGTTCGAGGCGATGATAACCGAGGTCGTTGGTGCGCAGGTTGATAGCGGAAATCCGTCCAGGGCAGGATCGCCGGGATTCCGGGAGATCGCGGCCAAGTATGGAGTCGAGTTCACCCCAACCTCAGAACAGGGCTGAGGCAGCATGTCGGATCTCTATGCGGGCTCAAACTGTTCAAAGCGCCAAAACAGCACGTTCGACGAACCTTGGAAAAGAATGAGAGGCTTAATCTCAGGGGGAGCCATCGGACGGCCATTTGTGCCCTGTTCACAGCATACGGAGTGTGCAATTGAACCCTATGCAACCGGAAACGTCCGATCTTCTAACCCTTGTCTCCATTGGACTTGTTCAACTCCTCGCGGTGATATCGCCGGGTCCGAGTCTCCTCATCACTGCACGTACAGCGGTGGCCCAGTCACGCGTAGATGGGGTAAAGGTGGCGCTTGGTTTGGGGACCGGGACGGTATTGTGGGCGGTTGCTGCCCTCCTTGGTCTCAACGTGCTGTTCCGAACTTTGCCGCCGCTCTTCATCGCAATGAAAATCCTGGGTGCACTCTTCCTGCTCTGGATTGCCTTCCAGATCTTCCGTCACGCGGCAGATCCTATCACTCTTGATGGCCCAAAACGAGAAACGGTCGCGAACCCGTTCGTGAAGGGCTTTCTCACCCAGATCTCCAATCCAAAGGTCGCGGTATTTTTCGGATCAATCTTCATCGCGATGCTGCCTGCCGATGTTCCGCTTTGGATGACCCTGGCGCTCGTTGCTATCGTCTCGTTCAACGAAGTGTGGTGGTATTCCGTAGTGGCCCTGTTTTTTGGCTCGGGTCGTGTTCGGAGATTCTATATCGACGCGAAGAAGTGGATTGACCGCACGACTGGCCTGTTCCTCGGCGCATTGGGCGTGCGGCTTCTCTGGGCAGCGCGTGAGATAGCTTGATGTTGCCATTGGCGCATCATGATCTTTTCAAACTGGGTTCAAAGCATTTGAAGAGGGTCGGCCCAGGACGCTCGATGAACTGCCTGGACGCGGCCTGAGCATAAACGAGAAGTGGATCTGGCGCTCGAAGATGACACCCCGAGCAGAACAGTTAAGCTGGCACTCCCTCGGTCTTGTCTCTTGCCGGAAGCATCATGGTGTCAGAAATTCGTTCAACCCGCCTTGCCGTCCTCATCGATGCTGATAACGCGTCGGCCAAGATCACAGGCAGGCTCTTTGAGGAGATCGCCAAGATCGGCGAAGCAAGCGTGCGCCGTATCTACGGTGATTTCTCTGGCCCACGCCTGAAGCCTTGGGCTGATATCCTGGCGCAGCATGCAATCATTCCCCAACAGCAATTTGCCTACACGGCAGGCAAGAACGCGTCTGACATTGCCTTGGTGATCGATGCCATGGATCTCCTCCATAGCGGACGGTTTGACGGGTTCTGCCTCGTCTCTTCCGACAGCGATTTCACCCGCCTTGCATCCCGCATCCGGGAGCAGGGACTGGACGTTTACGGATTCGGGGAGCGGAAAACCCCGGAAAGCTTCCGGCAGGCGTGTCGCCGCTTCATCTACACCGAAAACCTCTTGCTTGCKGAGATTCCCACGCCAGGGAAAGAGACAGCCAAAGCGGTGAAACCGCTCCAACCGCCGAGTGCTGCAATTCCACTCATTCAGAAAGCCTTGTCGCAAGTGGAAGTGGAGGAGGGCTGGGTTAGCCTTGCGATGTTGGGCAAGCGGTTATTCAACATCGCGACGGACTTCGATCCTCGCACCTACGGCTATCGCAAGCTGAGCGACCTCGTGCGTAAGACCGGAGCGTTTGAAGTCGTTCAGGCCGAGACAGGTGGATTGCGTGTCCGCCCCATGCCCCAGGAAGCTAAGGTATCAGGGAAGAAACAGGCTCGACAACGAGGCGTGGTCGCCAAAGAGTCGAGTTCCTGATTTTGCCTCGGTATCAGGTCCCGTCCAACGGGTTAGGTCATTTCCATCAGCATAGGAGCTATCGTGATCAAGGTCGATGTCGTCCCAAAGATGCACGTAGTCGTTGAGCAAGTTGCGCCCGACGCAAACGGGTCTATTCGCTACCAGTGGAGCGTGACAATGCTGGCCTCCGATGCCTTAGGCAAAAGATCACTTGGCTATCGCGGGTCAGGCTCCATCAATAAGGATCTAACCGATTTGCAATTTAAGACTGGCCCAGAGGTCCATGACGAAAACCTCCCGCGATGGACACCTATGAATCCGACTGACAGGCCCGACATTCGGAAGCAGATCGCCCGCCTTGCAAGAGCCGCTGCCGAGAAGTTGGTGAAGAGCGGTCAGCCTATGTTTGAACACCTTATTCCATAGCAGCACTACGACCCGCGTGTGGGATCGATGGCGCAGTTCGTGCTTCAAAACAATCCCGCCGTCCGATTCCTTCAACGGCCTGGGTTTTCAGTTGTTTGCAAGACCAACACCAAGCTCGTGATGCGTTGCGAGATGATGTAGAGGATTATGCTCTTTGCTGCCTTCAAAGAGTAGGCTCGGTGCTGAGCTACGTCGCCCCGTGATTGTCAATTTGCTTGCTGCACCTGAGACTGAAGTCTTTCAAATCCTTTTCGAGAATCTCTCGTCGCCGGACCAGGACATCCTGGTGGTGCACATCGATCTTCGGTAACCGGATCTATTCCTCAATCAATTCGAGCATAGACAGCATCTCGGCTTCAGGCATGATCCAGCCGCGCGATCTTTGGTGCATGAATGATCCTCCGAGTGCAGACGGCAGCGATGTGGAGATCCAGTGTGACAGGATCAAGACGCCGCCTCCAGGCTCTCCAATGCGGCTTCGATGCCGCTTGTTCTGCTCCAAAGCCCTGTAAGTGAGCCGGTAGCCGCACCCTCAGCGGTCGGCAAGCAGTCCATCTTTCCACGATCAATCTAATCAGGCGTTTTCAATCGCTATGATTGCGGCTCTTCTTCAAGGTTATGAAAGCAGGGTTCGGCCTAATAACGTAAATTATCCATAGTTTTTATTCGGAACTCCGAATGATACCGAGATTGGTTGAGATATGAACTTTCTGCGTCAGGATGCCTCACAAGAAAACTACTTGCTTTTAGCTGTGCTTCATAAGCATTACAGAGTCATAGGGGCAGGCTAAGAAAATGTATTCTGACGAAATGCTGTATGCAGGCGCTGTCCAGGGGCACCGCGCGAACAAATTGCTGGGTGCTCTGGAGCCGGAAGACTTTGCCTGTCTGGAGCCGCACCTGGAGATCGTGAAATTGCAGCATGGTCAGGTGCTCTGCGAGACAGGTCAGCCCCTTCACTACGCCTACTTTCCGCACAACATCATTATCTCGCTGATGGCTGTCATGCATGACGGTCGTTCTGCCGAGATGTCGGTTTTTGGCAGCGAGGGCGTCACAGGTCTCACAGGAGCGGCGGTCACCAATCAGGCTTTTGGACGCTATGTCGTGCAACTCACCGGCACGGCCTCGCGCATCAAGATCGCCAAGTTGTACGAGGTGATCAGCACACGCCCTAACATTCAGCGCCTGATGCGCCAATTCATGGAGGCCATCATGTCACGGGTTCTCCAGAATGTTGCCTGCAACGCGATCCATAGTGTCGAAGCCCGTTGTGCTCGCCTGATCCTGAGCACGAGCCATCGGGTTGACCAGGAGATCATCCCTCTTACCCATGAGTTCTGGGCGGATCGTCTGGGAACCCAACGCTCGACGGTCAGTGCTATAATGAAGAAGTTTCAGACCTCGGGATGGATCGGACAAACCAGGGGCGGCATCACCATCATGGACCCGACTGCTCTTAGAGAGGTCTCGTGTGAATGCTATCAGACAGTTCACGACGTTTTCGTGCGCCTGCTGCCGTATACCGCAAAACAGAATTGAACGGTTGCAGCCATCGCCCTCTCACCCTGAGTCCTCTGCATACGACAGGTCTTCATCGGTATCCGGTGCTAGGCTGATACGCTCACGCAGGACCACATCTTTGTCGGTTCGCTCGGCCTTATCCTCGCGAAGCTCCCGCTTGGTCCGCCGAAGCTGCTTGGCGACCTTCGTGAGGGCGGCATTGAAGGCGAGGTAGATGTCCTTGTCACTGCCCTCAGCGCTCTTCATCGGGAGCCCGCCCATCTGCATGTTCACGCTACAGCGGTAGGTGATCCCCTCCTTCGTGAAGTGAGCCGACGCGGTGTTCAGCCGTCCGAAGTATTTGCTGGCGACCCGCAGAATGTTCTCGCGAGCATGATCCGGCAGTCCATCACCAAGGTGGATGTTCGAGCTTTGGATCGTGATCGCATTATCCGTGCCTTGGTGTGCCACAGTGTCGTCTCCCATCAACGGGCTCTCGGGTGAATGCTTCAGGAAGGCGCTATCGGAGCTTATCAAGGCTATGTCCGTAGCCTCTTCACCACCTCAGTGCCTGTGTGAGCCACGACCGTCTCGTACCAGCTTGCCTCAGCCGCTTTTTCGGCCTCGATCAGGACTTCCAACGCTCTCCAAGGCTTCGGCATGAACCGAACATTCCGCAGGGTTGTGTCGAGGTCCTTTTCAAGCGGCGCACCCGAGGTCAAAACCGTTCTGATCCACGGCCACTTGAGCCGCACCGTCCGTGCGAGGTCCACGCCGTCCATCAGGCAGGGCAACCGCACATCGGCAAAGAGAAAGGCCACGTCGCCTACGTTCTGGTTCAGATAGTGCAGAGCCTCCTCAGCGCTGGATGCCTCCACAACCCGGAAGTCTGTTTCCTCCAACAGCGCGACTGCAAGAGCCCGAAGCTCATGGTCGTCCTCGACGATTAACGCAACGCGCCTGCATTTAGAGCCTTGTCCCATCCTGCGGACCTCCCTTGTCCCTTAGGGTCGGGCATGCTTTCAGAGGAGCAACGTGCGGCTTCTTTCGAGAAGCCTGTCACGGGTGCATTACTTACAAGCGCTTCACCGTCATTCTGATTAGAGCCGCCCTAATTTCTCGAAGCATTCGAAACTTTTCCGGTGCTGTCAAAGTAAAAGATCGATTTGTTGGCCCATTTGCTTCAAAAGTTTGATTTATGTTTATGTAAAAGTGCTTAACATAAACATAGATTGAAAAATACAAAGAAAACCATCGCAATTGTACGCTTGTACGGGAACAGCTTTGGCTTTTGGGTATTGATTGACTGCCGAAGGATGGCGAGATTTTTCCTGAGGCTTCTTCATTGTCACTCCCTTCCACTGGCAGGAGATCGTTCACGGTCTCCTGCTTCTTTTAGATAGCAGTGCAGTCGGAGAACGGGACGGGTGGGAGCCGAAGCAGGGTGGAGGGCATCGTATGCTTTCAAGAAAAGCCCTTGCTACTCCTTTCATCGGCCCTGACGCTGCGTGGCTGCCTTTCCTGACTGCGTTCTTCTTTCTCGTCGGTTCTTTCAGAGGCTTTGCGCAAACGGAGGTCGATCTGGCCTTGGTGCTGGCCGTGGATGTGTCCCCATCAATGGAGGTTTAAGAGCAGGAGTTACAAAAGAGAGGCTTCATCGAGGCATTCCGATCCATGGAGGTCCACAACGCCGTCCGCAAAGGTGCCATCGGTCGAGTCGCCGTCATGTATGTCGAATAGGCCGGTTCTTCTCATCAAGAGATCGTCGTTCCCTGGACCGTGATCGAGTACCCGCAGATGGGTTCAGATTTTCTACAAGTCTCGCTGGTCACCCCCTTCGACGCGGCAGGCACACGTCTATATCGAGCGCCATTGATTTCAGGGTCCGAGAGCTTCGCGAAAGTCAGGTCCGTGCGTCCCGTCAGGTCATCGGTATCTCCGGGGATGGGGTCAATAACCAGGGGCGAATGGTGACCAAGGCCCGTGACGAGGCCATAGCGCAAGACATCACCGTCAATGGGTTGCCGATCATGCTGAAGCGACCCGATCCCGATGGCTCAGGATTGGAAAGCCTGGACCACCACTTTCGGGATTGCGTCATTGGTGGTCCGGGGGCCTTCTTGATCCCGGTCAGGAAGCAGGGTCACTTGGCCGAGGCAAGTAGAGAGAAGATCGTTAGGGAGGTCGTGGACTTACCCCAATTCCAGCCTTTGAGCCAGCTTGCCCGAGATGAGCGGTCCCGGTGCTTCCATGACCCCTGTTCCGAAACAGGGTCATTCCGCTGAAGCTGGCATGCGGGACGCAACTGTGGGCAGTTCCCCACGGTCGCTTGAATGACCGTGCTTCGCGTCAGCTAATGCGCTGAGCCACCCAATCCTCTGCTTCATCCAAATTAGTGAAAATCGGCTGCGCCAGTCCGTCCAACTTGCCGAACCCATGTTCTAAGTACCAGCGTCCCGCTTTCCTACCGTGTTCCTCCGATAGCCGCACCAACACCGCCACAAGACGATTGTTGGCGAAAACGAGACGGCCCTCTTCATCGCGGGCATTCGTCTCCACAGTAACCGGTTGGAAGCCAAGTTTCATGCGATCTCTCAGCACGGGCCAGGAGGATCATGTAACGTTGCCCATCCCGTCCACAGCAATATCGATACAATCCTGCTGGGCGCAGCATCTTAGGCTCGCTCGTAGCGTATAGCCACACCAAGGGTGCGTCTGCTAAGATCACCTTCTGGTGAGGGACGGCGGTCATGACCACCCCGTTCGTTCGAAAGCTTGAGTATGGCGCGGGGCTGTCTGATCAGGACCGGGAGGTGCTGGAACAGGCTGTCCGTGACGTTCGACAGTTCAAGCCGCAACATGATCTGATTCTCGAAGATGACAGTCCTGAGAACGTTCATGTGATCTTAGCGGGCTTCGCCTGCCGCTATAAGATGCTACCGGATGGCGGTCGTCAGATCATGGCCTACCTTGTTCCAGGCGACTGCTGTGACCTGCACGTTCCGATCCTAAGCAGGATCGACCACACCATCGGCACCCTCACAGCCTGTAAAGTCGCCCTTCTTCCTCACACCGTGATTGAGGACCTAACAGCCCAGTCCCGCAACATCACCCGTGCTCTCTGGTGGTCCACGCTTGCAGATCAGAGCACCCTGCGCGAGTGGCTGGTCAACATGAGCCGGAGACCTGCCGACAAGCGACTGGCGCACCTTCTGTGCGAGTTGTTGGTGCGCCTTCAGGCGGTGGGAATGGCAACAGGGAACAGCTTCGTGCTGCCGCTGACGCAGCGGCAGCTTGCCGACACGCTCGCCATGACCGGCGTCCATCTCAATCGGATTGTGCGACAACTTCGGTTAGAGAGTCTGATCACGCTGAAAGGGCACGCCGTCACCATTCCAGATGTGGAGAAGCTCAAGACCTTTGCTGACTTCAATCCCAACTATCTACACTTGACGCAGCGCCTCGATGCCGTGCGGCAGAAAGGTCCGGCTGATCGCTGATACCCGAACTGATCGAGGCTCGTTCATTCGAAAATCCGACAGACACAGGACTGCAATCCTCCACTAATAGGTCTCTAATTTGCATAGCAGGTTGTGGAGATGAAGATGACCAATAGCGTTTCACTGGATACAGGATCGGTAGGTGACCGGTTACGCATCGAGGTCGGGTCTTCAGGTCTTCCACTCACAGCCTAAGCGTTGATTGATGCCCTGATCGACATTGATCTCGCCTACGAGCGCAAGTGCCAAGAACTCAGCGCCAGTCGCTTAGGTGCCACCCACCAATATCACCTATTGGGGAAGCTGCGCGAGCAGCACCATCAAAGATGTGAACCCTACGTTCGGCAACTAATTGCATTACAAGACGGACTGAAGACCAGGAGCGGGTCCTGACAAGGGCTAGGGCGGAACAGTGTGCGCCGAGGATGCACGAGGCTTGTCATCGCCACGGTCATCACATAGTCACCACGCCATCGTCCTTGGAACCGTTCTCCCGACCGTTGGTGCCGACCGTCAAAAAGGCGGAAAGGCAACGGTTCTCAACGGTTTCGTTGAGCATCGCGCCTTGCCCGCAGGAGAAGAGTGATGATCCCTCGTCAGAGCGGTCAAGCCTCGTGTTGCCGTTCGGGATCAAGCCGTTAAGTCAGTAGCTGAACCACGGCAGCCATCGTCCAGTCACCTGATGCGGGCCAATGACCCGTGTCCACAGCGTGTCTGATGAGCGCGGTTCCCGCGCCAGAAGAAGGTAGAGTTCTCGACGAGTTAAGAGGACCGCGCCCTTGTGATCGGCTGGTCCGGATCTAATCCCCCATCGAGCTACATCGCCGAACCGGTCTATCGAGAGCCAGGGCCTCTGGCCACGGGCGGGAGATAGACCGGTTCATTGACCGAGTGCGACCGTAGGCTCGCGCTCGGTCGGAGAGCTTTCCTTCTGGATGATGCGCCGGGAGCAACGCCCTGCGTCGCCCCGATGATTGGCCTGAGGAGCCGTGCGGCTGCGGGCCTCGCCCGATGGGCTCGTGTCCTCACCTTCGTTCCTCACGCCAATCTCTTCAAACAGTTTTACTGATGAACTCGTGAGTAAAATACGTCCGCAAGAAAGATATAGAGTTAAGATACGCGTCGGACGTATAATGGTGTCATTCATTAATACAAGAGTTTACTTCAATGATACATATAGGAGTTCTTACAGGAATACCTGGATCTGGCAAAACCCGGAAGATGATCCAGGAGATGGCATCAGGCAAAGGGCGCTATGTCTTCGCGACGAGCCGGATCGACCTCATCGAGGAGCGCATCCAGGACTTGAAGCGGCAGGTGATAGCTACCGGGATGAACCCCACAGTTCATGCGATCCATGGCGAGACTGAGTGCGGTCGTGGCCCCGTGCTCGCCCAGATCGCAGAAGCCGCCAGCCTTCACCAGCATGAGGGGCACGTTGTCGTGCTCATCACACACGAGGGCATGATGGGAGCTAACCTCGATGGCTTCGCAGGATGGCACATCTACATCGACGAGAACCCGGCAGCCGTCTGCTCCAATGTGTTCCGGGTGCCTGCAACAGCCACCTACCTCGAAGCTGCCTATGATCTCGTTCCCCTCGAGGGAACGAAGTGGTCACGGCTCGTCCTCAAACCAGAAGCTCCCAGCCCGCCGCGATCATCAACGATGAGTTCCTGAAGGGGCTCGCTACCTTCGACAAGCGGGCTCGCTCCTCTCAGGGCATCTACGTGGACATCAACGATTGGTCGAAGGTAAAGGGAAGCGCTCGTCCCTTGAAGTGGTGGTCGGCGTGGACGCCTGCCGACCTCACAGCCTTCGAGAGTGCGACCATCGCGGGCGCGGGCTACTTCCACAGCATCGGGTACAAGGCCACGCAGGCGTGGTTCTCGGACAAGGTGCGCTTCGTGCCCGAGGAAGTGACCGCTCCCGAACGTGCTCGTCCCCATGTCCTGATCCACTACTTCACCCGGCACCGGGGATCGACAGACTTCTGGAAGAAGGACGAAGGGCTGGCCCGTTTGCTCGCTGTGCTCGACCACCTGAAGCAGGTTCCTGATCTCGGCTATTGGGCCACCAACACCAAGATCCACCCGTACTTCGTGGGAGCCCGCCTCTCAGGCGAGATGGTCTCGCCTCGGCAGGAGGGAACGAACGCATTGATGCACCACGAGACGTGTGCGTTCATCTACTCCTCGAAGGCCGTCCCTGCGGATGGTCCCTCACTGGAAGTGTTCGGTCTCAAGAAAGAGGATGTCGAGCGTGCCCGAGAGATCGAGGATCTCATCCAGTTCGTTCTTCGCGGTGCTCTTCGGAGGTCCGACTTCGACGGCGAGTACAAGGTGTATCTCTACGACCGGCATCAGGCTGAAGCGCTCGCATCCTATTTGGAGCAGGAGGGCATCGCCATGGCCGAACTCATCGCCGTCGAGGAGGCCGGGATCATGGATGAGATGCGTGAGAAGCTCGGACGGAAACGCATCGATTTGGACGAGAGCAGCAAGGCAGAGCGCGATGATCGCCGTCGCGAAGCTGATAAGGCCAGAAAGGCCCGAGACCGTGCGGCTGATCGTGAAGAGAAGAGCAAGGCTGGGACGCTGCGGGGTCGTGGGCGACCGAAGAAGCAGACTGGAACCTCGATGCGTTCGCGACGCTTCCGGTCTGAACTGACATCAGCAGCGAAGAAGAACCGCTACGGGTGGAAGGAAGACCTGTGCGCAATCCGTGAGCGCGAAGCCGCTGAGGCGAAACGGAAGAAGACCCAATCACATGGCTGGCAGGGACGGCTCCGACAGCGCTATGGATTGCTTGATCCGCTGCACGGAAGCCGTTCCGGCTCCTGTCTCACGGGCCGTCTCCCGGATGCCTCGACCGGCCAGGAGCATCGCCTTGATGGTCTCAACACGGTCATTTGCCATAGGTGGGCGACCCAGCCGCTTCTTGCCTCGAACCCGATCCAGTCCGGCCACAACTCTGGAACGGATTATGGCTCGTTCGAACTCGCTGAACACGCTGAGAAGCTGGAACAGCATCCTGCCGGATGGGGTGCTCGTGTCGATGGCTTGCTGATGCAGGTAGAGATCGACCCCACGCGCCTGCACGTCCGCCAAGAAGGAGACGAGATCTTGCAGCGACCGGCCCAGACGATCCACGCTCCATGCAGCAATGAGATCGAACTCTTTGCGGGCGATCCCCTTCAACAAGCTGTCGAAGCCAGGACGCTGGTCCCGGCCCTTCGCGCCGGAAATGCCTTCGTCAGTGTGGACGGCCACGACCGTCCAGCCGAGACGGACCGCGACCTCGTTCAACTGGCGCAGTTGGTTCTCGACCGTCTGGTTCTTGTCCGTGCTCACACGAGCATAAAGGGCAACACGCTTCGTCATCCCCGCAGTGACTCATAGGAGCCGAATCCCGTCAAATGGTTTGAAGAGTCAGAACGAGGTAGGTTTGCTGTGATGGACTGAAGATTGGAGGAGCCCATGACCGAAGCAGGCACCCATATTGTCCGGGTCACTGTCCAGGACGAGCCGACCATCTACCGGGAGATCGAGGTCGAAAGCCGTAAAACGCTCAGCGATCTGGCCGAGGCCATCGTCCACGCGTTTGGCTTCGAGTTCGACCACGCCTTCGGCTTCTACTCAAAGCTCAAGGGCCAGGACGTGATGCGCTCCCAGCCAAAGTACGAATTGTTCGCCGATATGGGTGAGAGGACGGAGGCCAAGAGCGTGGAGAAAACCCGCGTGGCCGACGCCTTCCCCGATGTGGGCCACAAGATGCTCTTCCTCTTCGACTATGGCGACGACTGGCGCTTCGTCGTCAAGGTCATTGGCTTGGGCCAGAAGGCCGCGAAGACCCGTTACCCGAAGGTGCTCAAGAAAGTTGGGAAGGCTCCCGAGCAGTACGGTGACTGGGATGATGACGATGATAGCGACGAGGAGGAGCATGACAACGACAACGACAACCAACCCTGACCCCGTGCCAAAAACAGATGTATTCCGCCACGCCCGAAACAGCTTCAAGGACGACCGGAAAATAAGGGATTTAGAGAGGCAAATCCGGAAGGGTTTTTGGAACAGGGGAAGAGGCAGGTTTTGTCAAATTCGACAAAATAGGCTGATCTGGTGATCGGCACGCTGGAATAGGATGGGCTGGCGGTTCGTCAATGGCCGTGGATCTGCGATCCGGATGATAGATGCGGGATCTACCTGACGAGTCTCCAAACGGTTCAATGAGGGTCGGAGCCACGATGCGACAAAAATGGCAACCAGAGACTGATTGCCATTATGGAAGACCTGCTCTATGAGGCACGCTATACTTCGCCCGAAGGTTTGCACACATACTGCCAATCTCGACATCCTCCCGCCGCTGCGCGACGCCGAGGGTGAAGGCACCGCTACTCCCGTTCGTTTCTTAAAATGAACAACAGCCGCGACATGCGGCTGTCGGAGAGGTTCGCGTACGGGCTTCTCTAGCTACTTCAATTCCATTTCCCAGAATCAAATCAACAGTGCGGCTCGTGGCTGCCGGAAGGATTTGCGTACGGACCTTCTGGCTGCTGTGCGGCCGCTAAAGGAGATGTCTACTCATGACATATGTAGAAGTGTACGTGTGTGAACCAGTTCGAAGAGTAATTAAGACGGAGGTCTTTAGCCGCGATCCGTCGAGCCGCATTGGTCAGGTTTGCGACCGTTACTTGGAAGTCGTGGCCCAAGATATGCCCGCCCTCTCGCAGAACGAGTGGGTGGCTTTGATCGACTACTATAATGGCACAGATCGTGGTCCAATTTCGGTTCAGTGCCTTGCTCATGATGTCCGTGAGGGCATCGAAATGGATGGCCTTGCTGATCGTTGGGAGATCGATGGCGACGATCTCTGTAATCGGTTGCTGGCTATGACTTTTGGTCAGAGGACAGCGATTATGGAGATAATCGACCGCTTCTGGTCCGAGTACGGTGGCAAATCGGTTGATCGTGCTGAAGCGCTCGCTGCCATAGGAGCGAAGATCGCCCGCTGATAGGCTGGTCTGAATTATTGGACTGGCTTCAATGCGCACGTGCGAGGGCAGTCAGGGAGACCTGACTGCCCTCGCACAGCCCTGGATGTTCCAAACCGTTCAAAAGGTCGGAGCCAGGACGCTCGACGAACTGCCGGGGATTGGCTCTGGGAGGACGGTTGCAGCGAGACATGGCAAGCAGACTGGATCTCGCTACCGCATCAACCGGGAAAGATGCACCCGTTAATGTCGCGCACGGGCAGGCGTGCCGAGAGTAGCGGGTCGATGTGATTTCCACCCATGATGGTTAGGCGCATACTGTTTCCAGAGTCACCTGTCATTGGGAGCACCAAATGACACAACCCAGCATGAGCGTCCCCAAAGCAGCCGATCACCAAACTTTTGAGGTCTTCGGTGAGACCGTGGTTATCCGGCAAGATCCTGCCGGACCGCTCCTAAACGCTGCCGTGATTGAGGAGATTGTACCACCGAATGGTGCCGCACCCCTGCACCGCCACAGTAGGGAAGATGAGATCTGCTACGTGATCGAAGGGACCTTTCGAATCTGGCGCGGCGATGAGGTAATCGATGTCAGCCCAGGGGGCGTTGCATTGTTGCCGCGCGGTCAGGTTCACACCTTCAAGAACATTGGCACGGGTCTTGGTCGCCTTCTGACCGTCATCCTGCCTGCGGGATTTGAACAGTTTTTCGCGGTCGTCGCCGAGCGCCATCTCAGGGACGAGGACATGGATGAGATCATGGCCATCGCAGCCGATTTCGGGTTGGAGATCTTAGGTCCGCCGCCGAACTGAGCAGCGTCAAACAACTGTGTATTCCGTCAGCACGGCACGCCATGCTTGGATAACCGCCTCGATGGTGCGGTCTGCATCCGCTTCGGTGGTTAGACCCGAGGTCACCGATACTCGCATGACCCACTGACCACGCCAGACGGCTCCACCCATGAAGCACGTCCCATCAGCCTGGATGTACTGAATCGTTTTGCGCGTCAGGTAATCCCCAACCTCAGACGGCTCATCCGCACCGAAGCGGACAATAACTTGGTTGAGCACCACATCGTTCAGCACCCTCAAGCCCGGTTCAGTCGCAAGACCACTGGCAATACGCTGGGCAAGGCGGCAATGACGCTCCACCGTGGCTGCGATTCCCTCGCGTCCCAGGTGCTTGATCATCGCCCAAGTCGCAAACCCGCGTGCTCGCCGTGACAGTTCGGGCACGAAGTGAGTGGGATCGCGCTCACCCTCAGAGACGGGCGGCAGATAGCTGGCCGCAATGGTCATGGCCCTGCGGTGAGCCTCTGCGTCTCGCACGATGGCATACCCGCAATCGTAGGGCGTCTGAAGCCACTTGTGACCGTCCGTGGCCCACGAGTCAGCATCCTGGGCTGATGCCGTAAGATAGGCTCTGTCGGGGCAGGCACGAGCCCAGAGCCCGAACGCCCCGTCCACATGGACCCAAGCTCCATGGGCTCGGGCAGTGGGGATCAGATCCGCGAAAGGATCACAGGCTCCGGTGTTGATCTGCCCGGCCTGCATGATCGCGATCATGGGACCGGACGAGTTCGCCATGGCCTCACCAAAGGCGGAAGGCACCATCCGTCCAGCCTCATCGGTCTTCACGCGGCTCACACGCTCATAGCCCAAGCCCAAGAACTGCAAGGCCGAGAACACTGTTGCGTGGGCGTCTTCGCCGATCACGACGTGAATCGGAGGGGCACCGAACAACCCTTTGGCTTCAACATCCCAGCCAACCTGCCTCAGAACTTCACCGCGTGCGGCGGCGAGGCAGACGAAATTCGCCACTGTCGCCCCAGTTACAAACCCGACAGTCGCCTGTCGTGGAAAGTCGAGCAGATCCAGCAGCCAGCGGACTGCAATCGTTTCGGCTGCTGCTGCCGCAGGTGCTGCCACATGGTTCCCGGCATTCTGCCCCCAGGCGGAAGTCAGCCAGTCAGCGGCAACGCCCGCAGGGTGCGAGGCTCCCGCCACCCAGCCGAAGAACCGGGGTCCGATATGGGTGTGCAGGCCCGGTGCGGCTCGGGTCACAAGATCATCGAGAGCAAGCTCGGCAGGAATGCCGCTCTCAGGTGTCGGCTCCTCGAAGGCTTGCAGAGCTTCTGGGTAGGTTTGTTCGGGGCGCTGAGGCCGCTCCCCAATGGAGTTGCGGAAAGTGGTCGCGTACGCGGCAGCTTTCTCGAAAAGGCTCGCTACATCCTGGGTTGGGGTTTCCATAACCCGTACTCCCCTACAACCGGAGGGCTTGTGGATATTGAACAACGGTGCGTTGAAACTCCGACTTCACCAAGGCGCATCATGCTGCGATGGCCCCAAGCACCGGCTTTGGCGTCGAGGATCGTGGTCCATGGGGCTGAGAATCTTGCAAACACTTTGAAGTCCACCCACGTCAAACGTGTAGGAGATCGGCCATGCTCACGCGTCTGTCCGCCCTTGTCCTGCCCACGATGATCACGTGGGGCGTTGTCCTGTCCGTCAGCGTCGTGTCTGCTGGTCCGGCGCTGGCGAGCAAGATCATCGGAAACGGCTAAGCTTGAGGCGGCTTGAGAAGGCTTTGGCCCTTGGAGTGCTGCTAATAGCCCTTCCATAATCCTGGTGTCGCAATCTCCAGCAGATGCCCGTCCGGATCACGAAAATAGACGCTGACGCCACCCCTGGGCCATTGGGTGCGACCTTCGAGTGAAACTCCCGCCTCAGTCAGATGCCGCTGCCACTCGTCCAACTCATCCTGTGGAATCGAGAAAGCGACGTGCATGGGACCGTGGCCGTCGTGCGGTGGGATTGATCCACCAGGGGTCTCGATGGGCTGAAGAGACCCACCCTGCGGGAACAGCAGAAGCACGCCATTGCCGCCCACATCATAGGCCCGCATCCGGTGATCCTCGTGGATGCAGGGCAGGCCGAGCACGTCACCATAGAAAGCGGCAGCGCGGTTGAGATCAGCGACATACAAGGCGGTCTCAAGAACCCGGTTCAACCTCGGCATGCTTGGCTCCTCATTGCTGCCGATCCAACGCTGTCCTGGGCTTAGTGATGCCGATCAGACTTGGAGAAGGTTCCTGACAGTAGCGGCGAGATCATAGGGCGAGGGGCACAAGATGGTTGCCCCTGCCTCGATAAGTTCCGCCTCGTCCCCATAGCCCCACAGGGCTCCCACGCTTGGAATGGTATGGCGGGAGGCTGCCAGCATATCGTTGGCACGGTCCCCGATCATCACCATCCGCGTGGGGTCGATCTGCTCGACACCGATGATGTGCTCAATCAGCAGACCCTTGTCATCGAATCTGCCTTCGAAGTCGGTCCCATACACACGCTCGAACAGGTGCCCCAAGCCGAAGTGCTCAATGACCTTCTCGGCAAAGCCCACGGGCTTGGCCGTGCAGACAAACAGGCGAGCCGGAAGGGCATAAAGAGCCGTAAGTGCCTCCTGCATGCCGTGGTACACGGTGCCACCGAGCAGCCCATTCTGCGGGTAGTGCTCACGATAGAAGCGAACAGCTTCCTCCACGTTTTGGTCGGGTCCAATCAGTTTTGGGAATGACCGTCGCAAGGGTGGGCCGACGACCCAGGTTAAGTCTTCAGCCGGTGGGCATTCCGCGCCCAGGCACCGTAAGGCATGCTGGTACGATCCGATGATCCCCGGTGCCGAGTCATAAATAGTGCCATCGAGGTCAACCAGAATTGCAAACACGGTGGCTCCTGCGCCAGACAAGGTGGTACATTGTTCTTCACTCGAAGGGGAAATCAGTGAAGGAAAGGCCCTCACAACCTCGATTCATGGCCCATGTCCACCCTAGATGAACAACTGCCAGCCATCCATATGGAAGGGCATGACGAAGAAGCTGAAACCTGGACCGAGCCGTTCGCGGACACAACGTAAGCCGACACCTTCAAACGGTTATCGTTCCCCAGTTCGCATCAGTATTGATCGTGAGGTGCTTGCTGCCTTGGACAAGCGTGCCATCGCCGCCCAGGTGGGAGTTGGCGTTGTGGCAGGCTGGCTGGCAAGCTGGCTTGTGGGTGGATCAGGTCTTCTTCAATATGTGATCACCGGACTCGCGGGATCGCTCATTGGTGGCTTTCTCTTGGAGCGCCTCGGCATTGATCTAGGGATTAGAAATCCTCTGGCGCACCGTATTGCCACGGCCACGCTAGGGGCAATGGTCATCGTCTTACTGGCCCGCATCATAGGCTGACCGGCATAGAAGAATGGACGCCGCACGATCTCGCCATAGCGGTGAAATCGTCTCATATCTGCCAAGGGTTCAAATCATTTCACAGGTTTTGGCCGTACCCTTATTCCTTATTAGGAGACCAGTCAGTTGAACGGTGCCAGAGGACGCTCAGGCAAAAATGAGCAGGCCAGGAGGAGACGCCACAGGTCATCTTGCTCACTTCTCATCGTCTTCAGGCAGGGATTCAACATCACCTATGCCCCAGACCCGGTAACCAGCACGTCTTTCCAGTGCCTCGACTTGTCGCAGAATCTGTGTGGCGAGTGTCGCCTCACGCCGGAAGCCCTCATCACCAGGGTCGGTTCCAAGGCGGAGTTGCATGTCACGCGCCCTCGCTTCGAGAGCGCGTCTTAGGACCCGCAATTGCTCTTGATCCAATTCGAGCAACATCATGGCCCTCGTTCCTGCTCCCCAGTGGTATAGATCTGCCGGTGTAACCCGGTCTTAACGTGCCTCCTATTCCATTCGGCCCAACCGCACGGAACTGATCAACACCAGAACCGTCGCGAGCTGAAGCCAAACAGAAGGGGGAACTTCATGGTAAGCCGGAGCGAGGATGCGGCGTTACTTCTAGGTCGCTTGTTTGTCGCTGCACTTTTCCTGCCCTCCGGCTACAGCAAGCTGACATCCTATTCCTCTGTTGTGTCCTCGCTTGCCGCCAAGGGGCTGCCCTATCCTGAGATTCTGGCTGGCGTCTTGGTAGCCGCCGAGTTTCTCGGTCCTTTAGCCCTGATCATTGGGCTGTGGCCTCGCTGGACGGCTTTGGCACTGATCGGTTTCACCGCCGCCACGCTCTGGATGACATACGGCTCTTCCGTAACTGACCTTCTTTTCCGTCCCAGGCAGAACGTGGAGTTATTCCAGAACCTCGCGATCATTGGAGGGCTGCTCTTCTATTTCGCCAGTGGACCGGGCGGATGGAGCCGGACCAGCCTCCGATAGGTGGCTACAAACTGTTTGAGGCTGGCGCTTAGCGGACCCAAAATGGCGTTTGGTCCAGGCTGGGGCCGATGCTTCAAGGCTAGAGCCGTCAGGCTTCCCTGGAACGTTCGCCTTCCACTTCCACGAAGGGCTGAACGGACCTGAAGCCAGCCTGCTCGGCAGCCTTTTGAATGGCCTCAGCCACTTCGGACGAATGGACCTCAACCGTGTCGCCCGTCTTCACATCCACAAACATGATCTTTGTGGCGCTTCCTTCCAGTTCACCATGAGAGACAACGAAGGAGTTCTTCGTGGCGAGCCGATGAACGAGACCTGCGTGCTGAAGGAATTCGAGAGCGCGATAGATCGTAACCGGAGCCAAGCGCTTCTTGTCGCTGAGACGGTCCACAAGATCGTAGGCTCCTACCGGACCACCGCTCTTCGCGAGTGCGCGGTAAACCCGCTCGCGGATCGGCGTGAGACGAAGGTTCTTTTCGCGACAGAGATCCTCTGCGCGACGGAAGAGCTTGTCTTCCTCTTCCTTCCTGACCGTTTGGGTGGCCATCAGCTTACTCCTGTTATTACGAAACTGGAACGAGCATACAGGGGAGCTTCCATGCGTACAATGTGCTATCATTGCCAAGCAGATAGTCAGTTGTGTATAAATCAGAAGACCTAAGAGCAACTTCTTGCGAGAGGCGCGGCTACCTGAAGCTGAGCTATTAAGCCATCCAACGCATCGCTCGTCTGCTTGAGGGTTGCCCATCTCCCAAAGGAGCACAGGATAGGCTGCGAGGTTTCGAGCGGTAAGGCGCATGGGATGAAGACGCCGATAACGATCTGTAACCGTCACTGAAACTGTAGTGGACCTCTGCTCACCAGAGGCGATATAGGGTCACTGAAATCATAAAACCGTTTGAACGGATGTGGATTAGGCTATCAGCCCATCTCCTACCCCTACTTGCTTGAACGATGATCAATCTTCGCCCGGCTCGTGCAGATGACTACACTTTCGCCCTCAACCTCTACCTTGAAACGATCAAGCCCTACGCGAGTGAGTGGTTCTCGTGGGTGCCAGAGAAGGAGGAGGCGCAGTTCTCGGACCTTTGGCGTCCAGACGATACCAGGGTCATTGTCCTTGATGGCAACGATGTTGGATGGGTGGAGATCCGGCAGACCGGAGACGAGATCTTCCTAAAGCAGCTTTCCGTCGTTCCAGGTTATCAGGGGCAAGGGATTGGTACACACGTGACCGTGTTGCACGGATCGGATCGAGCACGCATTGTTAAAGCATCGGACTGGAAATTCGACTCCTGGGTTTTGGCCTGGTGCGATCTGTGATTCACTTGCTGGAACGGGAGGTGGATCATGGGTCACTGCTATTCTCTCGATCTTCGGGTGCGGGTCGCCGACTTTGTCG